>NZ_JBEPAK010000425.1:0-3154 GCF_040298565.1 Kitasatospora sp. NPDC001539
ACGACTACGCGGCGAGGCGCGTGCCCTGGGGGCACCTCCCGGCCGAAGGCCGGGGGAGCGTCGGCCCGCAGGCGGGGGTTTGAAGACGGGCCCTAGGGTCGGCCCGACGGTCCGTACCCGAGCCGAAGGAGCCGACGGTGGAGCAGCTGACGTACGACGAGGTCGAGGCCGCGGGGCGGCGGATCGCCGGCCGGGTGCGGCCGGTGGCGGTGGCACCCGGGGACGACGGCGGGCGGACCTGGCTGGCGCTGGAGTTCCTGCAGCACACCGGCAGCTTCAAGGCGCGCGGCGCGCAGAACTTCCTGCTCGCCCACGCCGAGGCGGGCACCCTGCCCAAGGCCGGCGTCACCATCGCCTCCGGCGGCAACGCGGGCCTCGCCTGCGCCTGGGCGGCGCGCGAACTCGGCGTCCCGGCAACGGTGTTCCTCCCGGAGACGGCCTCGCCGGTGAAACTGGCGCGGCTGCGCTCGTACGGGGCGCGGGTCCGGCTGGTCGGCCGGGAGTACGCGGAGGCGCTGGCGGCCTGCGAGGAGTTCGCGGCGGCCGACGGGGCACTGGCCTCGCACGCCTACGACCATCCGCTGATCGCCGCCGGGGCGGGGACGGTGCTGGAGGAGATCCGCGCCCGGGTGCCGGGCCTGGACACGGTGGTGGTGGCGGTGGGCGGCGGCGGGCTGTTCGCCGGGGTGGCGGTCGCGGCCCGGGAGCACGGGGTGCGGGTGGTCGCGGTGGAGCCCGCCGGCAGCCGGGCACTGCACGCGGCGATCGAGGCGGGCCGCCCCGTGGACGTGCCGGTCGACTCGGTCGCCCAGGACGCGCTGGGAGCGCGCCGGGCCACCGCGCTGGCGGTGCGGGCGGCCGCGCACGAGGGGGTGCGCTCCGTGCTGGTGCCGGACGAGGCCATCGTGGCGGCCCGTCGCCGGCTGTGGGAGGAGCGCCGGATCGCCGTCGAGCACGCGGCCGCGACCGCGCTGGCCGCCCTGGACGGGGCCGGGGGCGAGCGCGTCGCCGTTCTGCTCTGCGGCGCCAACACCGACCCTTCGGACCTCGTCGATTGACGGTCCGTAAGGTGCTCGCCGAGTCCGCGCGAGAGCCGTCGGCGACCCCTCGGCGGCATGGTTATGCAATGCCGATCATCCTTATAAAAGGCCGAGGGCCACCCATAATGCCGGACGGAATCGGAAAGCTCAATTCGCGCTCAGATGCCGGACCTACTCGCGAGTCACGTAACAGACAACTGAACAGACAGCCTCCTACCTGCACGGATATCCGGCAAAGAAAGTAAACATTCAGTAATGAAATCTGTGCAGACCTCTATGAATAGCCCTACTGTGTGGCAACTCTCCGCGCTCCACCCACCTCGGAGCCCCCACACACAGAGAGATCGCCCATGGCTTCCCTCAACCAGATCTCGCCGCCCGGTCAGAGCACCGGCACCGACGGCACCACCCACCGGTCGCTCAAGCGGCACGTCGGCCTCGTCGGCCTCATGTGGGCCTCGGTCGGATCGATCATCGGCTCCGGCTGGCTCTACGGCGCGAAGAACGGTGTCGTCGCCGCCGGGCCCGCGGCCGTCATCTCCTGGGGCATCGGCGCCGTAGCGATCGTGCTGCTCGCGCTGGTGCACGCCGAGCTCGGCGGGCTCTTCCCGGTCGCCGGTGGCACCGCGCGCTACCCGCACTACGCCTTCGGCGGCCTGGCCGGCATGTCCTTCGGCTGGTTCTCCTGGCTGCAGGCGGCCACGGTGGCACCGATCGAGGTCGAGGCCATGATCGGCTACGCCAAGGACATGCCGTGGGCCAGCGGCCTGCAGAACGCCAACGGCACCCTCACCACCAGCGGGTTCGTCGTCGCGACGCTGCTGATGGCGGTGTTCGTGGCGGTCAACTTCCTCGGCGTGAAGGCCCTGGCCCGCACCAACACGATCACCACCTGGCTGAAGATCTTCGTCCCGCTGTTCACGATCTTCGTCCTGGCGCTCACCAGCTTCCACGGCTCGAACTTCACCTCGCACGGCTTCGCGCCCTTCGGCGCCAAGGGCGTCCTCGCCGCGATCAGCACCAGCGGCATCATCTTCGCCCTGCTCGGCTTCGAGCAGGCCATCCAGATCGCCGGTGAGAGCCGCAACCCCCGCCGCGACATCCCCCGGGCGGTGCTCGGCTCGGTCGCCATCGGCACCCTGATCTACACCCTGCTCCAGGTGGTCTTCATCGGCGCGCTGCCGGTCAGCGCCTTCGCCAACGGCTGGGACAAGCTCGACTTCCCCGGCATCGACGGCCCCTTCGCCGGTCTGGCCACCCTGGTCGGCCTCGGCTGGCTGGCCTGGATCCTCAAGGTCGACGCGGTGATCTCCCCCGGCGGCACCGGCCTGATCTACACCACCTCGACCTCGCGCATCTCCTACGGCCTGAGCCGCAACGGCTACGCGCCGCAGAAGTTCGAGCAGCTGGACAAGAACGGCGTGCCGTGGGCCGGTCTGATCCTGTCCTTCGTCACCGGCGTGATCTGCTTCCTGCCCTTCCCGAGCTGGCAGGAGCTGGTCGGCTTCATCACCTCCGCCAGCGTGCTGATGTACGCCGGGGCCCCGCTGGCCTTCGGCGCCCTGCGCCGCCGCCTGCCGAACCGCGAGCGCTCCTACCGGCTGCCGCTCGGCGGCGTGGTCTCCCCCGCCGCGTTCGTGGTCTCCAGCCTGATCATCTACTGGAGCGGCTGGCACACCCTGTCCCGCCTGGGCATCGCGATCGTGTTCGGCTACCTGCTGCTCGGCAGCTACGCGGCCTACGCGATCAAGAAGGGCCTGCCGAACGCCCCGCGGCTCAACTGGAAGGCCGCCCAGTGGCTGCCGGTCTACCTGCTGGGCCTCGGCCTGATCTCCTGGCAGGGCGGCTTCGGCGACGGCACCGGCCGGATCCCGCTCTGGTACGACATGGCGATCGTCGCGGCGTTCTCGCTGGTCATCTACTACTGGGCGATCCGGGTCGCGCTGCCGGCCGAGGACATCGAGCGGGAGGTCGCGGACGTCGAGGTGGTCGACGCGGGCGGTCACTGACCACCCGAGGCATTCGGTCACCCGAAGCACCCGATCAGCTGGTCACCTGATCACCTGATCGCCGACACCTGACGGGACGGGCCCGCCGGTCGCTGAGTCGACCGG
>NZ_JBEPAK010000426.1:0-3146 GCF_040298565.1 Kitasatospora sp. NPDC001539
GAGGGAGCGGCGGCGGACGGGGGCCGCGGCCCGGTCAGCCGTGGACGTAGACGATGCCGAGCTTGGTGAGTTGCCAGAGCTGGGCGGGGGCACCGGTCGCCTGGGCGAGTTGGACGTACGGGTTGCCCTTGGCGTCGAGTGCGGTACTGGCGGCGAGGACCTTGGTGGGGTCGGCGGAGTCGGCGATCTGGTAGGTGCCGTTGCCGGCCGGCTTGAAGATCCAGTGCTGGTTGGCGCCGCCGTTGCAGCCCCACTGCTGGATGCGGGTGCCGGGCGCAGTGGCGGCGGCGTCGGCGTCCAGGCACATGTCGCGGTTGCCGCTGAAGTCCAGCTCGTAGCTGCCGCCGGGCTTGGCCTCCAGGACGAACGACTGGTTCAGCCCGCCGGCCGCCGGGTAGCTGATGGCGGGCCGGCCGTTGCTGGAGTCGCCGTAGGTGCCGCCGCCGCTGAGGTCGAGGACGTTGCCGGTGGCCGCGTTGGTGAGCTGGTACCAGGAGCCGTCCTCCGGGGCGTCCCCGAAGGGCTTGCCGGGGCTGAGCGGCTGGATCGACGTGGTGTTCTGCTGGTTGAGGGTGCAGTACGCCTGGGCGAGGTCGGGGCGGGCGAAGAACTGCCCGAGGCAGACGCCCTCACCGCGGTAGCCGGCCACCCGCAGGTGGTACGACTGGCGGACCATGTTCATGCACAGCCCGGGGATGCCGATCTGCGAGTCGCAGCCGTTGCGCGCCCACTCGGAGAGGTTGATGACGTCCCCGTTGGTGTACTCGTACGGCGAGCTGGTCCACTCCGCGCACACCTCGTGGCCGAAGGCGACCCGACGCTGGTCCAGGTACCGCACGCCGGGCACCTGTTCGGCCGCGCCGCGCAGCATGTCGCTGAAGGTCGGCACCACGAAGTTGTGGCCCCAGGCGAGGTCCTCCGGGAAGGCCGGACAGCCGTCGGCGATCTTGCCGAGGTAGTCGTTGCGCCGGATGTCCGGGGTGATCGGGTCGAAGTACGACTGGTAGACCAGCTGGTACGAGGAGTCGGCGTAGCCGGCCCTGCGCATGGTCTGCCGGATGTTCTGCAGCGCGGCCACGACCTTGGGCTGGACCCGCTGGGCCCGCCGGCGGATCTCGTCGCTGCCGATGGTGTCCCGGCAGCCCTGGTCCTTGGGGATCGGGAAGTACTGCGCCAGGCAGTGCATCATGATGCCGCTGAAGTCGAAGTCGTCGTTGGCGCCGATCGTGACGACGACCATCTTGACGTCGTACTTGCCCGCGACGTCGGCGAGTTTGACGTCCTGTTTGGGCTCGCCGTAGTCGCCGCTGCCCGAGCCGGTCACCTTGGCCAGCTCGGGGTCGCTGACCAGGTCACCGGTCTGGGCGCCGGAGCAGGCGAGGTCGATCGGGGTGACCCCGGGGATGTCGGTGACGAAGATCTCCGACTTGGGGTGCCGGTGGCAGTAGTCGGTCGGGCTGTCGGTCTCGGGGAAGTAGCCGTCGTTGGTGTCGGTACCGGCGCCCTCCCCGGAGATGGCGCTGTCGCCGAGGGCGACGATCGCGGCCGGGCGGGTGGCGTCGGAC
Source organism: Kitasatospora sp. NPDC001539 (assembly GCF_040298565.1). Taxonomy (NCBI): domain Bacteria; kingdom Bacillati; phylum Actinomycetota; class Actinomycetes; order Kitasatosporales; family Streptomycetaceae; genus Kitasatospora; species Kitasatospora sp. NPDC001539. Next base: position 1,566 of record NZ_JBEPAK010000426.1, read on the forward strand.
GGCTGGGTCGGGGTGGTGTCGGCGAGGGCGGCGGGGGCGCCGGCCAGGCCGAGGGCGGCGACGAGGACACCGGTGGCGAGCAGCGCCGCGGACCGGGAGGCGCCCGTTCGCGTCCGCCGCGCCGCTGAGGTGCGGAACCTGATCACACACGACTCCTTGCGGGGGGTGGGGGACCGCCCGGGCGGTGGCGCCGAGCGGCGCGGAGCAAGGGACGAGCAAGAAAGGTGAGCAGGTCTCACATTCTAGGTACTGACAAGTAGTGCAACAAGGCTTGTGACAGCACCGCCGCCTCCGGAGGTGACGCGGCGGCAGTTCTCCGGACACGAAGAGAGCCGCCGCTCCGCGCCCCAGGAGGGAAGCGCGGAACGGCGGCTCTCACCGGCCGAACCGGGAACGGACTCAGCCCGCGTTGACGCAGTGGTTGCCGAACGCCGGGTTCAGCAGACCGATGACGTTGACGGTGTTGCCGCAGACGTTGACCGGGATGTGAATCGGCACCTGGATCTGGTTGCCCGAGACGACACCCGGGGAACCGGCGGCGACACCCTCGGCGCCGGCGCTGGCCATCGCGGTACCGGCACCGGCGGCCACGATGCCCGCCACGGCCGCGCCGACGGCAGCGGTCTTCTTGATGCTCATGCGAGCCTCCTGACTGTTCAACAGAGATGCACGGGGAGTGCGACATCTAGAACGAGACCCGTCCGGAGCGGTTGCGACGGTGCGCGCACTGTCACCCGTCCGGCCCAACGGGGCCCGCAGCACCGGCATTCGGGTGATCAGGGGGCCGGACCGTTTCCCCCCGCGCGCTGCCTCGTTCTCCCTCACGGAAGACGATCCACCCGGCCCTGCTCCTGAAACGAGTACCGCCCATGCGCAACTCGCCCACGGCCTCATCGGCACCGAGGCCCCCGGCAAGTCGGTCGACGTGGCGGGCCCCCCAGAACCCGGCGTTCGGCGACACCACCTGAACGCCTGACCGGGAATTCCTGGTCGCGCCTTCGTCCGAACCTCTCCCGGCCGTGCGGGAATCGTTCGCCAGGCGCTGGAAAAACGCGGCGGCTGCGTCGACGCCCGAGCCATGGGCGGAACACGCCGGTGTGCGCCGTCGGAGTGACAATCACGGCGATCCCTGAAGTCATCGGGCCAGTATTCGTGCTCGCCCGGCACCCGACACGCCTTTCCGTCGGGCAGAAATCTCGAGGAGAATCATGCGCAACTTCAAGAAGGCCGCGGTCCTGTCGCTGGCCGCCACCGGCCTGGTGCTCGGTGCCGCCGGCGGCGCGTTCGCCAGCGCGGGCGCCGAGGGTGTGGCCGCCGGCTCTCCCGGCGTGCTCTCCGGCAACCAGCTCCAGGTGCCGATCCACATCCCGATCAACCTGTGCGGCAACACCATCGACATCATCGGCCTGCTGAACCCGGCGTTCGGCAACGCCTGCGCCAACGTCGGCTGAACCCGGCGGTCGCCGCACCGGCGACAGCTGATTCACCGAGCCCGTGCCGCGCCCCCCCCAACCGCGGGCCCGGACGCACCACCCCCCAACCGGACATCAACCAGCAAAAAGAAAAAACACACAACCCCGA
>NZ_JBEPAK010000427.1:0-3137 GCF_040298565.1 Kitasatospora sp. NPDC001539
TACCCGCTCCAACAACCCCTCTTACCCCCCCCGCCGCGCGTCCTAGGTCCCTGCCCCCCCCCCTGGCCCGCGGCCCGGGGGCCGAGCGCCGACGCCGCGCCCTGCCCGCGGGGATACTGCGGCTGCCCACCATCGGCGTCGACATCGGCGGCACCAAGGTCGTCGCGGGTGTCGTCGACGGCGAGGGCAAGGTGCTGGAGAAGCTGCGCACCGACACCCCCGACAAGAACAAGAGCGCCAAGGTCGTCGAGGACGTCATCGTCGAGCTGGTGCTCCAGCTGGCCGACCGGCACGACGTCCACGCGGTGGGCATCGGCGCGGCCGGCTGGGTCGACGCCGACCGCTCCCGGGTGCTCTTCGCCCCGCACCTCAACTGGCGCAACGAGCCGCTCCAGCAGGCGCTCAGCGAGCGGCTGCGCTTCCCGGTGATCGTCGAGAACGACGCCAACGCGGCCGCCTGGGCCGAGTGGCGCTTCGGCGCCGGGCGCGGCGAGGACCACATGGTGATGCTCACCCTGGGCACCGGCATCGGCGGCGCGGTCGTCCGGGACGGCTACGTCGACCGCGGCAAGTACGGCCTGGCGGGCGAGTTCGGCCACATGCAGGTGGTGCCCGGCGGCCACCGCTGCCCGTGCGGCAACCGCGGCTGCTGGGAGCAGTACTCCTCGGGCAACGCCCTGGTCCGGGACGCGCGCGAGCTGGTCGCCGAGGAGTCCCCGGTGGTGCAGCCGCTGCTCGCCCGGGCGGGCGGCACGGTGGAGGGCATCACCGGTCCGCTGGTCACCGAGGCGGCCCGGGACGGCGACCCGACGGCGACCGAGCTGCTCTACGAGGTCGGCACCTGGCTGGGCGTGGGCATCGCCAACCTGGCCGCCGCCCTCGACCCCGGCCGCTTCGTCATCGGCGGCGGCGTCTCCGAGGCCGGCGACCTGCTCCTCGGCCCCGCCCGCGACACCTTCCGCCGCACCCTGACCGGGCGCGGCTTCCGCCCCGAGTCCACCATCGTCCACGCCGCCCTCGGCAACGAGGCCGGCCTGGTCGGCGCCGCCGACCTGGCCCGCCAGGTGGCCCGCCGCTTCCGCACCATCAAGCGGAGGCGGGTGGAGCGCAGCGCCGTGTAGGGGAGGGCCCCGCGGTATTCGGCCGGCGGATTGCAGCGAACGGGTGACGAGGACCGTTCGCTGCGATCCGCCGGCCTTTTCCCTGCCCGGTTCACCCGGGAAGGCGATGGGCGTCCCGCCCGGTCCCGTCGTCACGTCAACTACCGGTTGGTAACGACGCGGTGTGGTTGTCGGATAACCGCTGCTGTGGAAGAACTGATGAGTTGACGTCGACTCAGGAGGACTCGGATGAGGGCTCTGACCCGTCTCGCGCCGTCGCTGCTGCTCGCCACCGCCCTGGTGGGGGCCACCACCGGCTCGGCAGCAGCCGCGGCGCCGCCGCCGAAGGCGCCGGAGGCGGTGGGGTGGGGCGGGGCGGTGGCCACCGTGGACGCCGACGCCACCGCGGCCGGGATCGAGGTGCTGCGCAAGGGCGGGAACGCGGTGGACGCCGCGGTGGCGGCCGCGGCGGCGCTCGGGGTGACGGAGCCCTACTCCTCCGGGATCGGCGGCGGCGGGTACTTCGTCTACTACGACCACTCGACCGGCCGGGTGCACACCATCGACGGGCGAGAGGTGGCCGGCCGAACGGCCGACAGCGGGCTGTTCCTCGAGGACGGCAAGCCGCTCGCCTTCGCCGACGCCGTCACCAGCGGGCTGTCCGTCGGGGTCCCCGGCACCCCGGCGACCTGGGACTCGGCCCTGCGGCAGTGGGGCACCCGCTCGCTCGCCAAGAACCTCGAGCCCGCCGAGCGGATCGCCGAGAACGGCTTCGTCGTCGACGGCACCTTCCGCAACCAGACGGCCGACAACTACGGCCGGTTCAAGGACTTCCCGGCCACCGCCGCGCTCTACCTGCCGGGCGGCAAGCCCCCCGAGGTCGGCACCGTCCTGCGCAACCCCGACCTGGCCGCCACCTACCGCCTGCTCGGCGACAAGGGCGTGAAGGCCTTCTACCAGGGCCCGTTGGCCCGGGACATCGTCAACACCGTGCAGCATCCGCCGGTCGACCCGGCCTCGGGCCGCGCCGCCCGCCCCGGGAAGGTCGACACCGCGGACCTGGCCGCCTACCAGGTCCGCCGCCAGGCGCCCACCCACGTCGCCTACCGCGACTACGACGTCTACTCGATGGCGCCGTCCAGCTCCGGCGGCACCACCGTCGGCGAGGCGCTGCACATCCTGGAGGACGGCGACCTCTCGTCCGACAGCGCCACGCAGTACTACCACCACTTCCTGGAGGCCTCCCGGATCGCCTTCGCCGACCGCAACCGCTGGGTCGGCGATCCGGCCTTCAGCGACGTCCCGACCGAGCAGCTGCTCTCCGAGCGCTACGCCGCCTCCCGGGCCTGCCTGATCAGCCCCGACCACGCCCTCACCAGCCCGCTCGCCCCCGGCGACCCCCGCCACCCGGCCGACTGCGCCGACACCGGCCAGACCCTCACCGAGCCGTACGAGGGCCCCAACACCACCCACCTGACGGTCGCGGACCGCTGGGGCAACATCGTCTCGTACACCCTCACCATCGAGCAGACCGGCGGCAGCGGCATGACCGTCCCGGGCCGGGGCTTCCTGCTCAACAACGAGCTGACCGACTTCGACTTCGCCCCGCTCGCCGCCGGGGTGCCCGACCCCAACCTGCCCGGGCCGGGCAAGCGGCCGCGTTCCTCGATGTCCCCGACCATCGTGCTGCGGGACGGTGAGCCGCTGCTGGCCACCGGCAGCCCCGGCGGCGCGACGATCATCACCACCACGCTGCAGGTGCTGCTCGGACGCCTGGACCGCGGGCTGAGCCTGGAGCAGGCCATCGCCGCGCCGCGCGCCAGCCAGCGCAACGCCGCCACCACCCAGGCCGAGCCAGGCTTCCTCGCCCTGCCCGAGCGGGCCGCGCTGGAGGGCCTCGGGCACCGCTTCGCCGACGGCGGCGAGATCGGCGCCGCCACCGGTGTGGAGCGGCTGCCGGACGGCCGCTGGGTCGCCGCCGCCGAACCGCGGCGGCGCGGCGGGGGCGCGGCCGCCCCGGGGGGGGGGGGGGGGGGG
>NZ_JBEPAK010000428.1:0-3078 GCF_040298565.1 Kitasatospora sp. NPDC001539
GGTTCGGCGGCTGGTCCGCCGGCCTGCTGGTGGCCGTCGTCGCGCTGGTGGACCTACTGCGGTACGGGCCGTGGGCCGAGGCGGTGCCGTCCTGGGTCGGACTGCTGAACATCCTGCCGGGCTGGCTGTTCGGCTACCAGCTCGGGGTGCTGTGGGCGCGGGACCGGCTCACCCGGCCGGCCGCCCGGCTGCTGCTGCTCGGCGGCGGGGCGCTGTTCGCCGCGCTGCTGCTGGCGTTCCACTACCCGGCGAGCATGGTCGGGGTGCCCGGCGTCGAGCGGACCAACTCGCACCCGCCGTCCCTGCTGGTGCTCGCCCTGGCGGCGGTGCAGTGCGGCGCCGCGGTGCTGCTGCGGGAGCGGCTGGGCCGGCTGCTGGCCAGCCGTCCGCCGCTGTGGCTGCCGGTCGTGGTGGTCAACCTGTCGGCGATGACGATCTTCTGCTGGCACCAGAGCGCGATGCTCGCGGTGGCGGTGCCCGGCGCGGCCGGTCTGGGGGCCGTCCCGGGGCTGACCACGGCACCGGACTCGCTCGGCTGGGTGGCCGCGCGGCTGGCGCTGCTCCCGCTGTTCGCCGCCGCCCTGGTGGCGGTCGGGTGGTTCGCCCGCCGCTTCGACGGCCCCTGGACGGCCCTTCCCCGGGCCGGCAAGGCGGCGGCGGGAACGGCGGCGGCGATCTTCGCCGCGTACGCGCTGGGCGTGGTGTGATCGCGCCCCTCAGTCAGTGCCCGCGCCGGCGGACGGTGCCGGCCACACGCCTCCGGTGCGCCACGGCGCGCGCCGGGGGCGTCTTGTCGCCGCCCTGCCCTAACCTGCCGTCATGGTGACGTTCGACGAGTTCCGCGCGATGGCCCTCGACCTGCCGGAATCCGCCCAGGAGCCGACCTGGGAGATCGAGACCCTGCGGGTCCGGCACAAGATCTTCGCGATGGGCGCGCCGGAGGGCGGCAGCGTCACCGTCAAGGCCTCCCCGGAGGACCAGGCCGAACTGCTGGCCGCCGAGCCCGAGGTGTTCTCCGTCGCCCCCTACGTCGGACGGCACGGCTGGGTGCGGGTCCGGCTGGACCTGGTCGACCGGGAGGAACTGCACGAGCTGGTCACCGAGGCGTGGCGGCGGACGGCGCCCAAACGGCTGGTCCGCGAATTCGACGCCCGGCACCCCGCCCGGGGCGCCGGAACGCCCTGACACGGACGCCTGGAGGACACCCCCGGTTCATGTGATCCATCCCACAGTTTAGGCGTGTCCGTCACTCAGCCGTGACCTCTACGCTTGCGCAGGGAAGTTCAGCAGTCCAATCGCACCCTCCGGGCACCGCCCGAGAAACGGTGACGGGCCCAAGGGAGTTGGTGCGGTGCGCAAGCGTCGACGCTGGAAGCGGGTAATGATCGGGGCGTTCGCGGGCTGCGCCGTGCTCGCCGACGCCGGTGCCTCGGCGGCCGCGGCCGCGGTCTCCTCCGAGCAGCTGGCGATCTCCACCCCTCCGGCCGGCAGCGCCGCCTGGATCCAGGACCACTCCTTCGGGCGCTCCCTGCCCGACCCGGCCGTCACCGGCCCGACCGAGGCCGCCGCCTTCTTCGCCTCGCTCGCCCCCACCGAGCTGGACCGGCTGGTCAAGGCCTACCCGCTGGTCGTCGGCAACTACGACGGCGCCCCGCTGGACCTGCGCTACCGCGCCAACCGGATCGCGCTGGCGAACGAGCGCGACGCCGCCCGGGCCCGCGCCGCGGACAAGAAGCTCGACGCCGAGACCCACGCGCTGGCCGTCTCCCGCGCCAACGACGTCGAGCGCCTGCTCGCCCCCGGCCGCCAGATCCTGGCCTTCGACCCGCGCGGCCGCGGCCTGGTCACCGAGGTGTGGGGCGACCTCGCCGACGCCGAGCGGATCTCCGTCCTGGTCCCGGGCTCGGACGCCGACCTCGGCCACTTCGACCAGACCGCCGAGCCGCTGCGCTCCCCCGCCGGGATGGCCCGCGCCCTGTTCGCCGAGGAGCGGCGCCAGGCCCCGGGCACCCGCACCGCCGTGATCGCCTGGACGGGTTACGTCACCCCCTCCGGCCTCGGCCCGGACGCCGCCACCTCCCGGCTCGCCGACGTCGCCGCGCCCCGGCTGGAGCGACTGCTGGCCGGCCTCAGGGTCACCACCCGGCCGGACGCGCCCCCGGCGCTGCTCTGCCACTCGTACGGCTCGGTGGTCTGCGGCACCGCCGCCCCGAAGATCCCGCGCGCGGCCGCCTCGCCGTCCGACACCTCGGGCATCACCGACATGATGGTCTTCGGCAGCCCGGGCATGGGCGTGCAGAGCGCCTCCGAGCTGGGCGGCGGCGTCCACGTGTGGGCCGCCCGCAACCCCAGCGACTGGATCGGCAACGTCCCCTTCCTGGAGGTCGGCAAGCTGGGCCACGGCGCCGACCCGACCGGCAGCGGCTTCGGTGCGGAGCAGATCTCCTCGGCCCGGGCCTCCGGCCACAACGGCTACTTCAGCGACGGCACCGAGAGCCTGCACAACTTCGCGGCGATCTCGCTCGGGGACTACCGGGACGTCGTCCGGACCACGCCCGAGTCCTGAACCGGCCGGGGCCCCGCGACCCCGCCCGGGTACGACCCGGCCCCCGCCACCGCCCCGCCGCGGCCGTGGCGCCCCTCCCCCGCCGGCCGCGACAGCTCAGTCCTGGTACAGCCGCAGGGCCTCCGCCGCCGACCGGGCCAACTCCCGCCGGGCGGCCGGCGGGGCCAGCACCTCGACGTCCGCGCCGAAGGCCAGCAGCGAGCGGACGGCCGCCGGGGCCGGGAAGGCCATCACCAGCTCGACCCACTCCTCGCCCGGGCCGGACACCGCCTCCGGCGGCAGCTCGGTGACCCGGCCGCCGTGGATGCGCAGGAACATGTCCAGCCGGCCGCGCCGGACCCGCACCCGCACCGGCACCTCCGTGGGCACCCGCTCCACCTGCTCGCGCAGCGCCGCCCAGACCTCGCCGAGCCCCATCCCCTCGCGACGCCGCACCGCCTCCTCGGTGGTCTCCGCGGCCAGCACCCGGTCCGCCCGGAACAGCCGCGGCTCGCCGTGCAGGTCGGCCACCA
>NZ_JBEPAK010000429.1:0-3058 GCF_040298565.1 Kitasatospora sp. NPDC001539
CCTTGCTGCGCTCCCCACACGCCCCGCCCCCCCCTTTACCACGGGGGAGGGTGTCCCCCCGCGACCCCCCGGGCCCCCCGGTGGCGTTTGGGGCAGGGCCCCCCGCACGAGACGACTCGTGCGGGGCCCCTTCGGCTCGGTCCGGCTAGGGCCTGTTGTGAAAGCGCTGGTCACAGCCATTCGTTCAGGGCTGCGACCAGCATTGTCGCTTCGTAGCGAACAACAAGTTTCTCGTACCTCGTGGCGACGGCACGGTGGCGCTTGAGCCGATTGATCCCGCGCTCAACCGCGTGCCGCTGCTTGTAAGCTCGGGCACGTCACGCCAGAAGGCGCCAGTCCGGGTCCGCCACCGGATGCCGTCTATCGACTGCCGCCGTGTCCACACCTACGGCCTGCCCGGTTTGATGCCCGAAGGCAGCAGCCCACGCCGCTTCGAACCCCTCACCGCCGACGAGGCCCGCACCCTCCTCACTGCCGCCCAGGGCCACCGCCTTCACGAGCTGTTCGAACTCGCCCTCCGCACCGGACTGCGCAAGGGTGAACTCCTTGGCCTGCGCTGGGAAGACCTCGACCACGGCAGCGGCACGGCCAGCATCCGCCGCACCCTCCAGCGCATACGCACCGGCGGCGTGACCACCCTCCCGAGCAAGACCGTCAGCGCCGAACACCGCATGGCCCTACCCGCCCCCTGTCCTCTTTCACTCCGCGCCCACCGCAAGCAACAGGCCCACGAGAGGGAGAAGGCCGCGCGGGCTGGGTAGACAGCGGCCACGTCTTTACCCGCCCCGGCGGCCACCCCATCGAACCGCCACCCTCACCAGCCACTTCAACGCTCTGCTCCGCCGGGCCAGGCTCCGCCGCATCCGGTTTCACGACCTCCGACACTCGGCGGCGACCCGCCTCCTGGAACAGGGCGTCGAACTCGTCGTCATCAAGGAACTCCTCGGCCACGCCCACATCGGCGTCACCGCCACGGTGTACGCCCACGTCCGCCTCCGCCTCCAGCGCCAAGCCATCGACACGCTCAGCAATGCTCTTCGCGCCCCAGCAAACGACAGTGCCGAACCCGACGACAGTGGCGATCCGCCGATTTGTGCAGCACCCGTCCGATGACGTTGCCGTCAACCGTTGCCGTCAGACGCCCAAGCGGCCCCACCGGAAACCATCCGGTGGGGCCGCTGAGTTTCATTTAGTTATACCCAGAGCCGCCCTTGCGTCGGGCTAATTTACGATGACTCACGCCATCGCAGCAGCGCTCATGACTCCAATTGTGCGGCGCGCGCCTTCAAGGCTTCTGCGGCCTCGTCCCAATCAGGGCCAAAGCAGAGAAGGTCAGCTGCAGCCTCGCGCAGAAGGGCCGGATCATCGGGACACTGCAAGCAGGCGAGACGATATGCCAGATTGCGAGCCCAGACCGGGAGAGCCATCCAGTCATCCGCCAACACGTCCCGCAACACCGACAAGATCTCCTCAGGGCCTGCGAACGTTATTTTTTCGATGAAATCTCGGACAGCGTCCGGGATTTTCGGGGCGCCATCCTCATAAACCGAGGTGATCATATCCCTGGTCGACTGGTCCAGCTCAGACACAGCCCTTACCTCACTTCTTACGGATTGAGCCAGTAGGTTGCCACGCGATACACGTTATCAGGCGTCTGAGAAACGCGATAGCCGATGTTGAATCCGCCCACCCGGACCTGCCTCTCCAGTGGTCCGGAAAACCCTGGCGATCCTACGCGCGGCACGGCGCCTCCATTTGCCATGTGACTATAGGCATCCGAGACGATGCCTTGCTCAATTTCGTCGGGCGTAAGTCCAGTGGTCCTAAGATCATTCGTCACGCCGCCCGGTCCAGTATGCGCGCGATCAAATCCATGGCCAGTATTAAATTGCCACTGGTCATTACCAACTGTGGCCGAACGCTTTAGATCCTGACCGACGCCCTTTGAGGCTCCGTACACAACCTGACCGCAGCCCGGCCCAGTGTTATGCACAAGCACCGGCGTAGTACCAGCGAGTACATAGTACGTGTGAACGTCTGCGATAGTGAGGTTGTGGGCGGACTGCGGGTTGGTTCGGTAGTTGTGGACCTGGAGGACGGTTGCGGTCTCGCCGTCTGCAGACCGTAGATAGTCACCGGCCTTGAGCTCGTTGGCGTTCGTCCAGTGACGGGTAGTTTCATCCCAGTAGGGGTGCTTCTGGGTGGAGGTGATTGTAGAGCTCTTAGACGGATCGGAGGGGGCGCTGATTGTCAGGTCGGTGAAATCGCGGTCGTTTGACCCAACGATGGTGTTGGTGACTGGTTCGACGTTCGTCGTGCCGGTTTCCGGGTCTGTCGCGATGACCTTGTCGCCAGGCTGTAGGTCACTGATGGTTTTGGCGGTGCCGTCAGAGAGGAGGACGGGTGTGTTGGGTGCAAAGCTGTTACCGTCCTTGCACCCACGTGAAATGCTCGGGTGTTCGGTTTCTGGGAAGGCCTCCTTTGCCAGAGCCTCTGCTGCTCGCGCGGCTAGCCGGGCCTTGTTGTATCCAATGAGGTTGAGTCCGGTGGCAAGGCAGCCCTGCAATGAGCCGTTGGCGCAATTGACGGCATCGTTCACCCCGGTGACCTCTCCCACGAAGTGGGTGACGGCCGCCCAGGTGGCGTTGCCACCAGGCTTGACGGCCTCGGCCGACCAGGAGGAAGCGGGCTTACGCCTGCCGTTGCTAACGTTGAAGTTGATCGTGTTGTGGACTACGAACGGGTGGTCCTGTCCCATGTCGCCGTAGACGACGTCCTCGTGCCAGTCCCAGCCCCCGTTTCCGTCGGGGCTCCAGGTCTCGGTGAGCCCATGGGAGACCGTTCGGCCGAAGCCGCCGACCTCGCCGTCAGGGCGCAACCCACTGGCGTCGCTGAGGTTGGTTGGGTCGTTGTTGCTGTAGGCGTAGGCGTTCCACTGCTGCGGGGACGCGAGGTCGATGATGGGGTCGGGGCTGAGGAAGCGCCCGGTGGTGGGTTGGTATTCGCGGGCGCCGAGGTTGGTGAGGCCGGTGGCGTCATCCTTGGTGCCGCCGACGAA
>NZ_JBEPAK010000430.1:0-3045 GCF_040298565.1 Kitasatospora sp. NPDC001539
GACGTCTTCCGGCTGCACGTGGACAACCGCCCGCTGCGGCCCCTGGTGCTCCCCGAGGAGGAGGCATGACCAGCGAGAACAGCCCCCGCGACGGCCGCAGGGTTCGCGGCCCCGGCCGTTTTCGTCGTTCCGGTGGTGGCGGGGGCCGCCGTGCCGGGCGGGAAGGCGAGGGGTGCCGGGACGAGAAGTGTCGGCACGACAGGGTGAGAAGCGGCGAGGAGAGCAGAAGAGCCGCGTACGGTCGCCCTCACCGACGTCCGTACGCGGCGTCTCCGCCTGCCGGGGTGCTCTGCGCACCGCTCCTCGCCCGTCCGCGTCTCATCACGGTCGCGGCCTCCCCGGCGGCACCGCTCCCCGTCCCCGGGGGATCAGTGCCCGTTCCTGGTGCTCCTCCCTCAGCGGCCGAGCAGATCGGCCACGGCCTCCGCCTGGCTGACCATCTGGTCCCACCCGCCGAACAGCAGCACCAGGAGCACGGCGCACGGCAGCGCGATGGCCAGCGCCACGGCGGGGTGCCGGGTGGGCTGCTCGGCGGACTGGGGCTGGATGAAGGCCGGCCGCCGCCGGCGGGGAGTTCCCGTCTGCTGCATCGCCATGGCCCTGCTCCTGATCCGGTCGAGTCGGCGCGGTGGACGGCTTACCTCGGGGGACGAGCTCCCCGTCCACCGCTGGGGACAACGCTATGGCGCGAGGGCCGTGCGGACGTCATGCCGTCGTACTGTTCCTCGGGCATTCCGGAGGATGAGCCTCAGACTCAAGGCCTACTACCGGAGGGGGAGGGCGGCGTTTCCCCGTCCCCGGGGGAACCCTGAGGGGCAACCCCGAGAAACGATTCGGCAGCCCTGTGACCTGCAGCTCAGCTCACGATCCGACAATCGCACGGCGGCTTGTGGTGTTGCGTATCAGCACACCGCAGCGGCCAGTCCGTAAGCTGTGCCAGACAGGAACTGACGATGCCCCAACCGACGGGGCCTCACCCACGGGCTGACGGGGAACGAAACATGGCGATGATGCGGTTGAGGCGTGAGGACCCCCGCATCGTCGGGCCGTACCGCCTGCACCGGCGACTGGGCGCCGGCGGCATGGGCGTGGTCTACCTCGGCTCCGACCGCCGGGGACAGCGCGTCGCACTCAAACTGATCCGCGCCGAACTCGCCGAGGACCTCGAGTTCCGCACCCGCTTCGCGCGCGAGATCGCCGCCGCCTCCCGGATCCGCGGCGGCTGCACCGCCCGGGTCGTCGGTTCGGACATCGAGGCCGACCGGCCCTGGCTCGCCACCGCGTACGTACCCGGGCCCTCGCTCTACAAGCGGGTCGGCGACGAGGGGCCGCTCAGCTGGCCCGAGGCCGCCCGGATCGGGGCGGCGCTCGCCGACGGGCTGGTCAAGGTGCACGAGGCCGGGGTCGTCCACCGGGACCTCAAGCCCTCCAACATCCTGCTCTCGCCCCGCGGGCCGCGGATCATCGACTTCGGCATCGCCTGGTCCCGCGGCGCCAGCACCCTCACCCACGTCGGCACGGCCGTCGGCTCCCCCGGCTTCCTCGCACCCGAGCAGGTGCGCGGCGCGGCCGTCACGCCGGCCACCGACGTCTTCGCCTTCGGGGCAACGCTCGCTTACGCGCTCACCGGGGACACGCCGTTCGGGTCCGGGGCGTCCTCCGAGGTGATGCTCTACCGGGTCGTCCACGAGGAGCCCGACCTGTCGGCCGTTCCGCCGCAGCTCGCGCCGCTGATCCGGGCCTGCCTGGCCAAGGAGCCCGCCGAGCGGCCCGGCGCGGCCGCACTGCACGACCGGCTCAGCGAGTTGGCCGCGCGCGGGGCGACCGCGGCGGAGGTGGAGAGCGGCGGCGCCGGCGGCGGCGGTACTGGCGGCGGCGGGCGCGGGCCTCGGCGAGGCGCTCCGGGTGCTCCCCCGGTGGGCGCTCAGGGGCTGCACGGCCCGTACGGGGGGCACGGCGCGCCCGGCGCGCAGTCCGCGCGCGGGGCGCATCCGGCGCACGCGTCGCACTCGGCGGCGGAAGGTGCCCGGCAGGGTGTTCCGGTGCCGGGGCGTCAGCCCGAGCCCGCCGCTCCTTCGCGGCTCAGGGCCGCGACGGCCGGCCGTGGCGGGCAGGCGGCCGGGGCCCCGGCGCGACGCGCGGCCGCGCCCGTCCAGCGGCCGGAGGTCACGCCGGTGACCCGGTCGCTGCGGGACCGTCCGCAGACTCCAGCGCCCGGGCGCCCCCGGCCCCGGGACCGGCAGCACACCCCCGCACCCGGCGGTCGGCCCGGCACGGCACGGCAGCGCCTGCTGCGGCAGCGCCTGGTGGTCTTCGTCACCGTCACCATCGGCGTGGCGCTGGCCATCGCGGCGGCACAGGGCTGCGAGAACCGGAGCAACCAGGGCGCGCGGCCACCCGTCGGGCAGACGGCGACGGCGGGCGCCGGTGGCCACGGCGGCGAACAGGCGGTGCCCGGCACCTCGGTGGACGTCGCACCGCAGGCCTCGACGACGCCGCTCCCGGCGACGGCCCGGGGCGGCGCCGGGGACGGCACGCTGGCACCCGCCCAGGGGCCCGGTCCGGTGGTGGACTGGCCCAACCGCAGCTACCCCGACGGCGCCGGCGGCGCCTCCATCACGCTGAAGAACGGACGCTCCGTCGGGAGCGGGCCGCAAGTCGCGTTGAGCGCGGTGCTGCCGGCCCGGTACAAGGGACAACCGGCCACGGTGATCGTCCTGCGACGGGCAGACGGCTCGGCGCCGGTCGACCTCGTCCAGCTCTACACCTTCGCCGGGGACAGCCCGGTCGCGACCGCCTCCCGCACCTCGACGGCCGACCCGCAGGCCACCGCCACCTGGCGTCTGGACGGCAGCGCGGTCGTCCGGGAGGAACGCGTGGCCGCCACCGGCTCGGTCACCTCCACCCGCTACACCGTCCGCGCGGACGGCACCCTCGACGAGTCCTGGCCCGGCGCCGGCTCCTCCGGCCCCACCACCCCACCCCCGGCAGCCGCCCCACCACCCCCCACCTCCCCAGCAGGCTGATGCGCACGGGAAGTCGGCC
>NZ_JBEPAK010000431.1:0-3038 GCF_040298565.1 Kitasatospora sp. NPDC001539
TGCCAGGCCTTGATCGCGGCGACGGACGTCTGGTCGGCCGGGCCGTCGAAGAAGCCGTGGCCCTGGACACCCGGCGGCGGGCGGCCGCCACCGCCAGGCGCAGGCGGCGGCGCCGGATAGTCAAGTGGACGGCCGGCACCGGCGCGCTGGTGATGGCCGCGGGCTGCGGCGGGGCCTACTACCTGTACCAGCACTTCAACAGCAACCTGACCTCGGTCAAGGTCCAGCTGGGCGACGAGGCCGAGCGGCCGCAGGCCGCCGGGGCCGCGCTGAACATCCTGGTGATCGGCACCGACAGCCGGGCGGGCCTCGGGCGCGCGTACGGCGACGAGGGCAGCACCGGGCACGCCGACACCACCCTGCTGTTCCACATCGCCAAGGACCGCTCCAACGCGACGGTGGTCAGCATCCCGCGCGACCTGATGGTGCCGATCCCGGAGTGCCAGAGCGACAAGGGCAGGAAGATCCCCGGCTCGGCGCGGGACATGTTCAACACGAGCCTCGGCCAGGAGGGGCGCGACGCGGGCTGCACCTGGAAGACCGTCGAGAAGATGACCGGGATCCGGGTCGACCACTTCGTGCAGGTCAACTTCGAGGCGGTGAAGACCCTCTCCACCGCCGTCGGCGGGGTGGAGGTCTGCGCGGCCAAGGACATCGACGACAAGGACTCGCACCTGAAGATGTCCAAGGGCCGGCACGTCGTCCAGGGCGAGGAGGCGCTGGCCTTCGTCCGCACCCGGCACGCCGTCGGCTTCGGCGGGGACCTCACCCGCATCCCGCTCCAGCAGCAGTTCATCAGCGCGATGATCCGCAAGATCAAGAGCGACGACACCCTGACCAGCCCGACCAAGCTCTACAAGCTCGCCGACGCCGCCACCAAGGCCCTGACCGTCGACTCCGCCATCGGCAGCGTGGAGAAGCTGAAGGACCTGGCCCAGGACATCAGCAAGGTGGACACCAAGAACATCACCTTCACCACCGTGCCCGTCCTGGACGACCCGGCGGACCCGGACCGGCTGGTCCTCAAGCAGCCCGACGCCGGACAGGTCTTCTCGATGCTCGCGGGCGACCGCTCGCTGACCGCGACGACCGCAACGCCCGCCACCGGTGCGCCCGCCCCGGCCGGATCCGCGCCGGCCGCGTCGGCCGCGCCGCAGACCGGCGCTGCCTCCGCTCCGCCGGTGGACGCCAAGGACGTGCCGGTGTCGGTGCGCAACGGCAGCGGGACGCGCGGGCAGTCCGGTCCCACGGTGGAGAAGCTGAAGGCCAAGGGCTTCGCCCGGGCCGCGGTGGCCTCCGACGCGCCGGTCACCGCCGGCACCACGGTGGCCTACCCCGCCGGCCAGGAGGCCGCGGCCACCGCGCTGGCCACCGCCCTCGGGCTGCCCGCCGACGCCGTCCGGCCGAACCCGAAGGCGGGGGCGAAGGATCCGCTGCTGCTGGTGCTCGGCAAGGACGTCCTCGCGGCGCCCTCGCAGGCGCCGACGGAGGCCCCGAAGGACCTCCAGCGGGTACAGGCGGACGACGCCGACGTCTGCGCCAAGTAGTCCGGCCGCGAAGGCGGCGGGCCGGGGCACCGCGGTGCCGGCCGCGCGCCGCGGTCGGCACCGGGCGGACCGGCGGCCGGACCGCCCGGGGAGGGCGTCACCCCGTCGCGGCGCCGCCGGTCAACTCGCTCGGGAGAGCACGTCCCCGGAGGACGGGCTGACGCTCCGCATCACCCGGCGGGCCAGCGAGCGGGGCGAGGTGATGAAGCCGAAGCCCCAACTCAGGTGCATGGTCACGAGTGCCACCGGCAGCAGCGCCTTGGCCCGGAGGGACAGCCCGCGCCCCTCGACCACCGCGCCGCCCAGGATCCCCAGCAGGTAGGCGCCGGGCACCGCGAGGAAGGCCGGGTGGACGGCGGCGCCGAGCACCAGCCCGAGGACGACCGCGAGCAGCGCGGACGGCGGGGCGAGGTAGCGCAGGTTGACCGAGCCGCGGTGGTAGCGGGTCACCACCCGGCGCCAACGGCCGTAGTCCTTGTACTGCTTGGCGAGCGCCCGGACCGACGGCCGGGGCCGGTAGGTCACCTTGAGCTGCGGGGTGAACCAGACCAGCCCGCCGTCCTGGCGGATCCGGTAGTTGAGCTCCCAGTCCTGGGCGCGGATGAACTCCTCGTTGTAGCCGCCGAGCTTCTCCAGCACCTCCCGCCGGAACACCCCGAGGTAGACGGTGTCCGCCGGGCCGGCCAGGCCGCCGGTGTGGAAGGCCGCGTTGCCGACACCGATCTTGGAGGTCATCGCGGCCGCGACCGCGTTCTCCCACTCGGTCTCGCCCTCGGCGTGCATGATGCCGCCGACGTTCGCCGCGTCCATCTCGCCCAGCAGCCGGACCGCCGTGGCGATGTAGCCGGGGGTGAGCAGGCCGTGCCCGTCCACCCGCACCACTATCGGGTGCTGCGAGCCGCGGATGGCGGCGTTCAGTCCCGCAGGGGTCCGGCCGGTGGGGTTCTCCACCGTGCGCACCCGCGGATCCTCGGCGACCAGCTCGGCCGCGATCTCGGCGGTGCGGTCGGTGGAGGGGCCGAGGGCGATCACCACTTCCATCGGCCCCGGATACTCCTGGTCCAGGATGCGCCGGACGGCCGTGCGCAGGTGACGTTCCTCGTTGAGCACCGGCATGATCACGGAAACAGCCGGCAGCTCCTCAGCAGCCTTGGTGTTCATCGGGGCCAACCGTACCGGTGCCGACGCGTCTCCGTCTTGTCCCGGTCTGGGCGGCTCCGGGTGCCCCGAAGGGCGGTACCGGCGCTGTGATCACGCACACCGTACCGCTCCGCCCGCCCGCTCCCGAATCGGGGTGGGAACGGTGCAGGTTCGGGGCAGGTTCGGGGCGATCGGTGAACGCGGGAGGACCGCGGAGCCCGCGCCGTCCGCCCTCCCGGCCGCCGTCCGTGCCGCGGGGGCCGGGCGCTCTCGCGCCGTCCAGTGGCTGGACGGCCGGGGCGGCATCGCCCTGGAGGCCCACCAGCAGAACAGCATCGTGCTGCTGGACGC
>NZ_JBEPAK010000432.1:0-2962 GCF_040298565.1 Kitasatospora sp. NPDC001539
GCTGCAGATCGCCGACGGCAAGATCACCTCGTACGACGGGGTGCTCGGCATGCCGGTCGCCGAGGCGCTGGAGGGCAAGGAGCTCTGGGCTCGAACAGCAGCTTCGCGGCCACCGTCGCACCGTCCGTCCGGATCGTGCCCGCCACCGCCGCCGCACTCCCGCGCACCTCGGGGCGCAGCACCGCGCCCAGGGCCGCCGACAGCGACTCGACGGTCGGCGTCGGCCCGTCGTGCGCCACGCCGATCCCCAACTCGGCCACCCGGGCCGCCCAGTACGGCTGGTCCGCGATCAGCGGGACGACCACCTGCGGCGCCCCCGCCCGGGAGGCCGTCGTCGTCGTGCCCGCGCCGCCGTGGTGCACGACGGCGGCCACCCGCCGGAACAGCGCCTGCTGGTTGACCTCGCCCACCACGAAGCAGTCGCCACCGTCGTCGACGGAGCCCAGACCGGCCCAGCCGCTCCCGACGACCACCCGACGACCGTGCGCCCGGCTCGCCTCGATGGCCACCCGCGCGGCGTCCTTCGGGGCGTACGACGCCATGCTCCCGAACCCGACGTACACCGGCGGTTCGCCGGCCGCCAGGAACGCCTCCAGTTCCGCCGGCAGCGGACGGCCGTCCGGGAGGATCCACGCGCCGGTCTGCAGCAGGTCCAGGTCCGTCATCCCCGCCGAGGGACACAGCACCGCGTCCGCCGCCAGCCACGGCCGCTCGCCGAAGACGTGCTCGCGGACGTTCCCCACCGGCGGCAGCCCGATCGCCGCCCTCCCCCGGTTCAGCGCCTCGGCGTACAGGCCGTTCACGCGCTCGCCGTCCTCCTTCCACAGCACCCGCAGGTCGGTCTCGCCCTCCGACAGCGGCGGGCCCGGCCGCCGCCCGGGGCGGTGGTGCTGCGACGGGATCCCGAGGGTGTGGAAGCACGCGAACACGTACGGCACGCCCAGCTTCTCCGCCACGTCCCGTGCGCCCGCCGGCATCAGCCCGGTGGCCAGCACCGCGTCGCACCCGTCGGCCGCGGCCGCGGTGAGGGTCTCGAACCTCGCCGCCACCAGCGCGGGGGCCAGCCGGAAGGCGTCCTCCCCGGTCGGCGGCTTCGGGTTGGCGACGATCGACTTCACCGTCGGACCGAGCGGCACGAGCGGCACGCCGACGCGCTCCAGCAGTGCCGCGAAGTCCTCGTCCGGCGGCACGCAGACCGCCGCCTCCGCCCCGAGCCGCTGCAATTCCACCGCCAGCGCGGCCAGCGGTTCGACATCTCCGCGCGATCCCCACGACGTCAACAACACGCGCATTCTCTGCTCCCGTTTCCGCAGGTCAAAGCAGCCAGGTCGACGATTGTGCGGTATACCGGGGGCCTTGCCGCAAGGCCCCCCACCGGTTATATTCTGATAGTGGCAAGGAGAGGATTTCCGCTCCTTGCCTTTTGCGTTTCCGGGCGTTGCGCGAGGCCGGTTGAACGGGTCCGCCGCCGCCGGCGTCGCCCGCCGCCGTCCGGCCGACGTACCGGTGCCGGCCCACCACGGCGGCCGTCGCGGGTGCCAGCGCGAGGACGGTGCCTGCGGCGGCGCGGGCCGGGGTGATCCGGCGCCCGGGGCCGCTGCCGGGTCCGTTGTAGGGGGTGACCTGGCGTTGACGTCCCGACCGGCCCGGTCCCGGACGGAGGCGGTGCTCGCGGCCCGCGGTCGGCTCCCGAACGCGTCGGGAGAAGTTGACACGTCGGAAAGTTCCGACGCATGGTGGAGCCATGGCGGACGTCGATGTCTTCAGCGCGCTGGCCAACCCGGTGCGGCGCAGACTGCTGGAAAGCCTCCGGGACGGCCCACGGGCGGCCGGGGAGCTGGCCGGCGACTTCGAGCTCAGCAGACCGGCGGTCTCCGAGCACCTGGCGGTGCTCAGGACCGCCCGGCTGGTGCGCGAGGAGCAGCGCGGGCGGCACCGCTACTACCACCTGGAGCCCGGCCCGCTCGCCGAGGTCGAGGAGTGGCTCCACCCGTTCGAGCACTACTGGAGGCAACGGATGCGCTCGCTCCGCGAACTCCTGGCCGAGGAGCGTTCATGACCGAGCAGGCCGCGATCCACTGCGACGAGTTCCTGCCGTACCCGCCGGCCCGGGTGTGGCAGGCGCTGACCGACCCGGAACTGCACGCGCGCTGGTGGGCCGCGGGGGACGTGCAGGCGGTGGTCGGTCACCGGTTCACGCTGGACATGGGGCCGTGGGGGCAGCAGCCCTGCGAAGTCGTCGAGGTGGAGGTGGAGCGGCTGCTGAAGTACAGCTTCGCCGCGGGGACGCTGGACACCACCGTCACCTGGCGACTGGTGCCCGAGGGCCACGGGACACGGCTGTTGCTGGAGCACACGGGCTTCGACCTGGACACCCCGATGGGCCGGCAGGCCCACCAGGGCATGGGACGGGGCTGGCCGTCGGTGCTGCGGAGGATCGCCCCGGCGCTCTCCGGGTGACCCGCCCCGGGCTGGTCAGGCCCGGCCGAGGACGCGCTCGACGGTGATCTCGATGACCACGCGGTCCGGGTTCTCGCGGGGCGGGCGGTAGCGCTCGGCGTAGCGCCGCTCCGCGTCGGCGACCTGCTCGGGCTCCTCGCGCAGCACCGCGACGCCCTCCAGGGTGGACCAGCGGGCCCGGTCGACCTGGCAGACCGCGACCCGCAGGCCCGCCGGGCCGGCCGCCGCCACGTTGCGCGCCTTGCGGCTGGTGCGGCTGGTGATCACCCGGGCGGTGCCCGTCGCCGGCTCGAAGGTCACGCCCACCGGCACCACGTGCGGCGAGCCGTCCGGGCGGGTGGTGGTCAGCGTGGAGATGTGCCGCTCGCGCCAGAAGGCGAGGAAGGCTTCGTCGAGGTCGCGCGGATCATGGGCCATGACCCGGATCGTACGGCCCCCTCGGGCGGTCCCCGCCCCGGGGGCCGTCCCGGCGTCCGCGGTCGCCGGCGCGCCCGGCCGAAGC
>NZ_JBEPAK010000433.1:0-2836 GCF_040298565.1 Kitasatospora sp. NPDC001539
GGCGGTGGGGCGCCGCTCCGGGGGGTGTGGGGCGGTCAGGTGCCGGTCGTCGGAACTCCGGCGCGCCCGGACGGCGCTGTCAGCCCAGGACCTTGACCTCGAGTGCCGGCGAGGCCGCGATCTGGTCGTCGGTGAACCGTTCGGTCACCCACCGGCCGGCCGCGAACAGCTCGGTCTGGTCCGCGTAGTGCGGCGAGGTCGGATCGGCCGACTGGGAGTAGGCCAGGATCGAGGAGGCCTGCGGCGGACCGGCGGCGGTGAAGCTGGTCTGCTGGATGAAGCTGGAGCCGAAGACGATGTCCAGCTTGCCGTCGACCGTGCCGGGGGTCACCACGTTCAGCACGCCCAGCTCGTGGATCGCGCCGTGGATCGGGATCCGTTCACCGTTGCGGGTGATCTTCTGGACGTCCGACAGGGGCGCGTCCAGCGCGATGCCCGCCTTGCCCAGCGCGAGGACGGCCCGGGCCAGTGCGTCGCGGACGGCGGAGTTCCCCGGGTCCAGCGAGTTGGGCGTGTGCACCGGATCCTTGGGATCGAAGGGCACCCGCCACGGCAGCTTCTCGATCGGCTGACCGTTGGTCAGGTAGTACCAGTAGTTCTCGAAGAGCCACGAACCCCGGCTGTCGGCGGTGTACTTGTGGTCCTTCCAGCCGGCCAGGACGGGACACGCCCCGCTCACGTTGACCAGGTTGCCGTCCACCAGGACGAGCCCGAAGGGGACGCTCTGGCACGCGCTCACCGTGGCGTTGAGGGCCAGGTCGGCCGCCCTGCTGTTGTCGGCGAACAGCAGTTGCCGCATGGTCTCCGGGGTGAAGCCCCGGCCCGGCAGTCCGTCGGTGCCGTCGATCCGGTGCTGCGCGGTCAGGAGCAGCTCCTGGGTGCGCAGCGACCGGGGCGCCGCCGTGTCGCCCATCACCCGGGGGAACGACAGCGGCTGCTCGGGGTTGGCCAGCCAGGCGCTGTCGTTGGCGTTGCCGACGAAGTCGGACCGGATCAGGCGGGGCTGCTGGTGCGGGTCCAGCAGGCCCGGCGCGACGGCGTTGGGGTCGTCGGGCCAGTCGCAGGCGCTGCGTTTGCCGTCGAAGATGGAGATCGGCGGCACGTTGGGCAGCCGCAGCGCCTGGTTGAACAGCAGTTGGCCGGTCATGGTGAGGCACGAGCGGGCGTGCTCGTCGGTGATGTTCGGGGTGGCCTGGATGTCCGCGTACAGGGCGTTGCCCTTGCGGTCGGAGGCGACGGTGTTGAAGAAGGGCACGCCCTCCGTGGTCTCCAGGGTCTTCACCACGTCGTTGACGTCCTTGGCCTGGTCGAGGTGGAACCAGGTGTTCAGGGCCCGCAGGTTGTCCATGTTGGCGTCGCGCACGGCGTGGGCGCTCACCACCCAGGGCAGCTGGACGCCCTGCATCGACGTGGTGATCGGGCCGTACCGGGTGGACCACAGCGTCCTGGTGACCCTGCCGACGGAGCCGTCCGGGTTCAGCACGTCGACGCCGACCTGCTGCGAGGTCATCGGCTGCCAGGTGCCGTCCACCAGGTAGTTGGTCGGGTGCAGCGGGTCCACCTGCACGTCGAAGAGACCGAACGGGGCCACCGTGGCGACCGTGTGGCTCCAGGCGACGTCCTCGGTGTGCCCGATGTTCACCGCCGGGAGGCCGAGCAGGCTGGCCCCGGAGACGTTGATCTTCCCCGGGATCGTCAACTGGCTCTGCCACATCCGGTTCTTGCCCTGCCACGGGAAGTGCGGGTTGGCCAGCAGCATGCCGGTGCCCCCGGACACGCCCTGCGAGCCGACCGCCAGGGCGTTGCTGCCCATGCTGCCCTGCTGCCGGGCGGCGGCCATCGCGTCGCGGATCTTCGCCGCGGTCTCCTCGGGCGAGAGCGTCGGCGGCGAGTCGGCGGACGGCGCGGCGGCGGACGGCGCGGCACCGGACGGCGAGCCGGCGGACGGCGCGGCGGTCGACGGGGGCGCGGCTGACGCCCCCGGGGGTGCGGCGTTCACCTCGCCGTCCAGCAGCGGGTCGGCGGACCCCATGATGATCTCGGCGTGCGCGTGCCGGTAGACGTCCAGTTCGGTGATCGGCCGCACCCAGGCCGCGCCGCGGCAGGCCGGGTCGGAGATGTTGTTCACGCCGGTCTCGGCCAGGTACCGGTTGTAGCCCTTCACGTAGCCGCGGATGGCCTCCTTGACCTCGGGCTCCGGCCCGTTGGGGGCGGGCTGGCCGATCAGCCGCTCCACCACCCGGTTGTCGTTGATCCGCTGGAAGTACAGGTCGCTGTTGAGGTTGGTGGTGGTGTTCTGGTGCTCACCGGGGCTGGTCCGGCCGTCGGGCCCGAGGTAGCGGGACCGCTGGGCGTTGACCATCAGATAGGTGTCGGCCAGGGTGCAGATGTTGTCCTTGGCCGCGGCGTAACCGTACCCCGTGCCCAGCCCCTCCCAGTCGGAGGCGATGATGTGCGGGATCCCGTACTCCGTGTAGCGGATCGTCGGCTTGTCCGGCGCCTGTCCGACGGCCCGCGCCCCCGCCGCCCGTGAGTCGCCGGACTGCGGGCCCGCGGCGGGTGAGCCGACGGCCGCCGTCGTGCTGATCAACGCCACCACGGCGAGGACCGCCATCGGCAGCCTCGCTGTGGACTTCCTCCGTGGCATCGAGCCGTCCTTCCCCCTGTGGTCGGGTATTTGTCTGTACGCGGCCACGCTAGGGAGGGGCGATGACAGCCCGATGAAGGGTCCGCGCCCGGGGTGCCGGAACGACCCGAGAGGCCGGAGCACCTCGGGGACAGGAGCACCCGGGGCCCGAAGGGTCACGACCCGCCGGCGACCGGAGCGGCCGGTCGC
>NZ_JBEPAK010000434.1:0-2822 GCF_040298565.1 Kitasatospora sp. NPDC001539
GCACTGACCGCCGTCTGCGGCGCCTCACTGTTCATCACCAGCCTGGACGCCACCGCGGTGAACGTCGCCCTGCCCGCCCTGCGCTGCCGCGCCGGGCCGCCGGGTCACTCCTTGGGAGCCTCCGGCTCCTCCGTGAAGTCGACCTTCTTGAACTGCCGGTTCATCGACTTGGCCAGGAACCAGGTCGCCACGCCGAGCGCGGCGAAGACGACGAAGCCGAGGAGACCGGGGGTGACCTTGGCGTCGTCGACGGCGAGATCAGCGGCGAGGTGGACGAGGTTCACGGGGGCGCTCATATCTCTATGGTGGCCCGGCTCACGGCGAGCCGGGCCGTCGGGGGGTGGGTCAGTCGCGCGTGTCGGCGGCCTCGGCCACCAGGCTGGGGGTGCGCAGGCCGGCGAACAGGTCGTCCTCCGGCAGGTCCACGTCCACCAGGGTACGGGCGAGCTCGTAGTCCTCGGTGGGCCAGACCTCGCGCTGGACCTCCAGCGGGACGCGGAACCACGGGCCGTCGGGGTCGATCTGGGTGGCGTGGGCGATCAGCGCGCGGTCGCGGGTCGGGAACCAGTCGTCGCAGCGCACCCGGGTGGTGATCTCGCGCTCCTTGCGGCCGCTCGCCTCCCAGCCGGCGATCCACTCGCCGTAGGGGGAGTCGAGGCCGTGCTCGGTGAGGTACTGGTGCAGCGCCCGGATGCGGCCCATCGGGAAGCCGTGGTTGTAGTAGAGCTTCAGCGGCTGCCAGGGCTCGCCCGCCTCGGGGTAGGCGTCCGGGTCTCCGGCGGCGTCGAAGGCCAGCATGGTGATCTTGTGGGTCATGATGTGGTCCGGGTGCGGGTACCCGCCGTTCTCGTCGTAGGTCGTGATGACCTGCGGCTTGAACTCGCGGATCAGCCGGACCAGCGGCTCGGCCGCCTCCTTGACGTCCTGCAGGGCGAAGCAGCCCTCGGGCAGCGGGGGCAGCGGGTCCCCCTCCGGCAGACCGGAGTCGACGAAGCCCAGCCACGCCTGCTTGATGCCGAGGATCGCCCGCGCCTCGTCCATCTCCTTGCGCCGGACCTCGTGGATGTTCTCCTCGATGTACGGGTCCCCCTGGAGCTTGGGGTTGAGGACCGACCCGCGCTCGCCCCCCGTGCAGGTGGCCACGAGCACGTCCACACCCTGGTCGACGTACATGGCCATGGTGGCCGCGCCCTTGCTGGACTCGTCGTCCGGGTGGGCGTGCACCGCCATCAGTCGCAACTGCTCAGTCAACGCCTTGCGTTCCTTCCACATCATCGGGCGTTCCGCGAACTCCCGGTCTGCCCACCGTACGAACCGCTCCCGCGGGACCGCGTCGCCGCAAGGCCCACCCCGGCCGGGTGGCCGGCACGGCCGGGCCCCGCCCCCGCCGGACCGGCCGCGGGCGTGTCCCTCCTATAGTGACGGTCTGGAGGAGCGCCGCATTCCCCGCACCGCCCGCGCGGCCCCTCCCCGGGAAAGGACGAAGCCCGATGACTGCACGGAGCACCGCCGCCCAGCTGCCCGAGGGCCGCTACGGCCGGAGCGGCGACAGGGAGTCGGACCGCCGCCTGAAGGTGGTCGGCGCGGTCTGCGGCGTGCTCGGGCTGGGCCTGATCGCCTGGCTGGGGGGCTCCTACCTGCTGCGCGAGTCGAAGATCAACGGCTCGGTGCCGACCTTCCAGGTGCTGTCCGACTCCGAGGTCCGACTGCACCTGACCGTGAGCAAGGACGACGGTACGGCGGGCACCTGCACGGTCCGTTCGCAGGGCGACGACCACGCGGTGGTCGGGGTGGCGGACTTCCCGGTGCCGGCCGCGGGCTCGAGCTACGAGGCCACCGTCACCCTGCGCACCACCGCCCGCGGCACCACCGCCGAGCTGCTCGGCTGCACCCCCGCGAAGTAGTCGCGCGGCGCCCGGCTGACGCCGGCGCGCGAGCCGCGGCGCAGGTGGCGCTCGGCGGCGGGAGGCATATTCGTCGGGCAGAACGGGCATCCGTAGGAAGTCTCCCACCCGGTTCCTGTACACCGTGGCGCAACGCGGTCGTCAATGCCGCGCCAACGCCTCTCCCGTACGTCGGCGGGACTTGTTAGGCTCGTGGTTTCGCCCCTTCCGCACCGGATGGTACGGGAGCGGGCGTTGCTTTGTAGTTGAGACCGAAATCACCGACCGACCCTGCTGACGACTCACACCCTCAGCACAGCCCCCAGCACCTACGAGGAGCACCTGTGACCCAGACCAGTGAGAACGTGACCTGGCTCACTCAGGCCGGCTACGACCAGCTCAAGGCCGAGCTGGATCACCTGACCGGGCCCTGGCGCATCGAGATCGCCCAGAAGATCGAGGCGGCGCGCGAGGAGGGCGACCTCAAGGAGAACGCCGGTTACCACGCGGCGAAGGAGGAGCAGGGCAAGTACGAGCTGCGCATCCGCCAGCTGACCCAGCTGCTGGAGCGCGCCAAGGTCGGCGAGGCCCCGGCCGACTCGGGTGTGGTCGCCCCGGGCATGATCGTGACGGTCGCCTTCGACGGCGACGAGGACGACCTCATGGAGTTCCTGCTGGCCTCCCGCGAGGTCGCGAGCGCCGCCGACCTGGACGTCTACTCGCCGCAGTCCCCGCTGGGCCGCGCGATCGACGGCAAGCGGATCGGCGACGAGGCCACCTACGAGCTGCCGAACGGCAAGCCGGCCATGGTGAAGATCGTCAAGGTCGTGCCGTACACCGGCTGATCCGGCCCGCACCCACCGCCCGAGGGCGGCCGACGAGACCACGGACCCCCCGGGCCCCCTCCGGGGGTACGGATCGGAAGAGCAAACGACTAGA
>NZ_JBEPAK010000435.1:0-2811 GCF_040298565.1 Kitasatospora sp. NPDC001539
CCGCCGAAGATCCGGAAGTCGTGGGCGTACACGAAGACCGTCCGGCCGTGCACCTCGCCCCAGCCGACCACCACGCCGTCGGTGTACGGCTTGCGATCCTCCAGGCCGAAGCCCTGGGCGCGGTGCCGGCGCAGCGGCTCCAACTCCTGGAAGGTCCCGGGGTCGAAGAGCAGGTCGATCCGCTCGCGGACCGTCAGTTTCCCCTTGCCGTGCTGGGCCCCGGTGGCCCGCGGATCCCCGGAGCGGATGCCGGCCCGCAGGCCCTGGAGCTCCTCGACCCGGTCACGCATGGTGGACGCGGTGGGCACGGTATCCGGCACCGGTCATCCCCCCTCTGAACGCTCGACGGTGGACCGACCGTAGGCGGGGCGCGGCCCGGGCGGCCACGGTTCGCTCGCCGGGCGTCCGAAAGCTGAACCACCCGTGCCGGACGGCGGGCGGGGCACCGGCCCGCTGGCCACAAGCTGCCAAGGCGCGGGTGCGAACGGGGATGACGGTGCGATGCTGCAGCCTCACCCCCCGCGATCGCGAACTTCGGTCGCGTACCACCCATCGGTTCGGATCGCCCGCTCGGCATCACCCCGGTGCCGGGGCTTCGAATGTCTAGGAGTGTCATGTTCACACGGATCGGGCGGTTCGTCGTCCGTCGGCCATGGCTGGTCATCGCAGCCTGGCTGGTCGCGGCGGTCGCGCTGACCGCGCTCGCGCCCAAACTCAAGTCGACCACCGACCAGGCCGAGTTCCTGCCCTCGCACTACGAGTCGGTCCAGGTGGCCGACGTCCAGAAGCGGGCTTTCCCCGGGCCGGACCAGCCTGCCGCGATCGCGGTCTTCAAGCGGTCCGACGGCGGCGTGCTCACCGACGGGGACAAGGCCGACCTCTCGAAGATCGCCTCCAGTCTGGAGGCCAAGCAGTACCCCCACCTCAAGAAGGTCCAGACCGACCCGAGTGCGGTCTCCCCCGACGGGAAGATCGGCCTGGCGAACGTCTTCGCCGACATCAAGGACGCCTACGACGACTCCGTCGTCAACGACGTCAAGCAGCTGCGCATCGACGTCAAGGAACTCCTGAACGGCACCAGCCTCAAGGTCGGCGTCACGGGCGACGCCGCCACCGCGCTGGACTCGCAGGACTCCGGTAGCAACACCGACGGCATGATCATGATGGCGACCCTGCTGCTGATCATCATCCTGCTCGGCGTGATCTTCCGCAGTCCGCTGATCGCGCTGTTGCCGGTGGTCGTGATCGCACTGGTCTTCCTGACCGCAACGGGGCTGATCTCCACCGCCAGTTCGCTCTTCGGGCTCACCGCGGACTCCTCCGTCTCGACCATGCTGATCGTGGTCCTCTTCGGCGTCGGCACCGACTACCTGCTGTTCCTCCTGTTCCGTTACCGCGAGTTCCTGCGCGCCGGGATGGAACCGCGCCCCGCGATGGCCGAGGCCGTCGCCCGGGTCGGCGAGACCATCGCCTCCGCAGCCGGGGCGGTGGCGGTGGCCTTCCTCGCGCTGACACTGTCCACCATGGGCATGCTGCGCGCCATGGGCCCCTCCCTCGCCATCGCCGTCGGGGTCAGCATGGTCGCCGGCGTCACGCTGGTCCCGGCCGTGTTCGCCCTGCTCGGCCGGGCCGCCTTCTGGCCCTCGAAGGCCTGGAAGCGCGAGCCGAAGAACGCCCTGGCGCAGAAGGTGGGCGGGCTGACGGCCCGTCGACCGGGGCTGGTCGCCGCGGTCTCCGGTGGTCTGCTGGTGGTGCTCGCGATCGGCGCCCTCGGGTTCAAGTCCGACTTCGACACCGGCGGCTCGCTGCCGAAGAACCTTGAGTCGGTGCAGGCGATGGACGACCTGCAGAGCGCCTTCTCCGCCGGACGGGCCCAGCCGACCCTGGTGTTCCTGGAGAGCACGGGCGGCGGCCAACTCGCCGAGGAGCAGCTGAGCGCCTACCACGACAAGCTCGCCGGAGTCGGCGGAGTCGCCCAGGTCTCCCCGGCCGTGCGGTCGGCCGACGGCACGGTCGCCCAGTTCAACGTCTCGCTGACCTACAAGCCGATGGAGGAGAAGGCGATCGACCTGGTCGACGGCGCCCTGCGCGACCAGGCGCACGCGGCCGCGCCGACCGGGAGCCGGGCCCTGGTCGGCGGCATGACCGCCGTCATGGCCGACATCCGAACCGCCACCGACCACGACTACACCGTGGTGTTCCCGGTCGCCGCAGTGGCCATCATGCTGATCCTCGGCCTGCTGCTGCGCAGTGTGGTCGCGCCGTGGTTCCTGATGCTCTCCGTCGGCCTCGGCTTCGTCGGCACCCTCGGCGCCACGGTCTGGCTCTTCCAGGGCATCAAGGGCGCCAACGGGGTCCTGTTCAGCCTGCCGATCCTGGTCTACCTCTTCGTGGTCGCGATCGGCACGGACTACAACATCCTCATGGTCGCCCGGCTGCGCGAGGAGGTCCGGGAGGGCAACGACCCCCGGGAGGCGATCAAGCACGCCGTGGCCCGGTCCGCGCCGACCATGGGCGCAGCCGCCGTCATCCTGGCCGGCACCTTCGGCGTCCTGATGCTCGCGGACAACTCGATGCTCCAGCAGATGGGTTTCGCGGTGGCGTTCGGCATCCTGCTCACCGCCTTCGTCATGGCGCTGTTCCTCGTTCCCGCCACCACCACCCTGCTCGGTCGCCGGGCCTGGTGGCCGGGTCTGAAGGACTCGGCGCCGGCCCCGGCGGGCGAGGAGCCCCTCCTGGTGGGTAGCAGCCGCACCAGGGGCTGACCCCGCTCGGCAACGGGAAGGGGCCGCCGGGTCGGAATTCCGACCC
>NZ_JBEPAK010000436.1:0-2805 GCF_040298565.1 Kitasatospora sp. NPDC001539
CAGTTCGTCGCCTACGGCGTCACACAGACCACGACCACCACCGCCTACCCCGGCGTCGACCGGACCGACGCCACACCGCCCGCGGCCCGGCGCGGTCGCCGGCTCCGCAAGTATATTGGCTCGGAGCCAATGAACGTTCGGAGCTGACACGATGGCACCTCGTGGGGATTCGGTCAATGAGGAGATGCGGCAACGCTCGCGCCGACGCATCATGCGGGCCACCGTGGAACTCGTTGACCAGCGCGGCTACGCGGGCACCACGCTGACCGACATCGCCGAGCGCGCCGGACTCGCCCGCGGCCTGCTCTCGTACTACTTCGACGGCAAACGGCTGCTGATGCAGTCCGCGACGCACCGGCTGATGCACCAGGCGCTCTCCGGCGCGCTGGCCGAACTTCCGCCCGGGGCCTCGCCCGAGGACCGGCTGGCCCGTGCCATCGACGCCGTGCTCGGGCTGGCACTCGACCACCCCCGGGTCATGCGCGCGCACCTGGCGCTGATCCTCGACCCGGACACCGGCGCCTTCGTCCAGGACCCCGAACAACAGCGGCTCGGCGCGATCCTCCAGGGCCTGCTGCAGGACTGGGGCGCGCCGGATCCGGCGGCCGAGCACGCGGTGCTGCGCAGCGCGCTGATGGGCGGCTGCATCGGTGTGCTGCTGCCGGGCGCGGAGGTCCCGCTGGCGCCGATCCGGGCCGACCTGTTCCGCCGCTACGACCTCGCCTGGGGACTGGGCCGCCCCCCTCAGCCGTTGCCGCCGGAACACGAACGGCCGCCCGCCCGCGGCTGACGGCGGGGGACGGCGGTTGCGGAGGGCCCTGAACGTGCCGCCGGCGTCCGGCCGGGGGCCGGGCCGCGGACCGGGAGCCGAGGACGGCCGACCGGGGCCGGGCTCCGGGGCCCTTGCCGAGCCGGGGGCTCAGCGCTCCTTCAGGATCGAGGCCAGCAGGTCTATGGTGCGCTCGGGCGTCAGGCTGTCCACGCAGAGCCGCTCCATGACCTGGATGTAGGCGTCGACGTCGTCGCGCTTGTCCAGGTAGAGCGCACTGGTGAGCTGCTCCAGGTAGACCACGTCGGCGAGGTCCTGCTCCGGGAAGCGCAGGATGGTGAACGCACCGGACTCCCCGGCGTGCGCGCCGAAGCGGAACGGCATGACCTGGATCACCACGTTGGCCTGCTCGGCGACGTCGATCAGGTACTGCACCTGACCGCGCATCACCTTGGGCCCGCCGACCGGCCGGCGCAGCGCCGCCTCGTCGATCACCGCCCACAGGCGCGGGCTGGCGCCCTCGGTCAGCAGCTTCTGGCGGCGCAGGCGGAGGCTGACCCGGCGCTCGACCTCCTCCTCGCTGATGACCGGCCGACTCTGGCCGAAAACCGCCCGCGCGTACTCCTCGGACTGCAGCAGTCCGGGGATGAACTGCACCTCGTAGGTGCGGATCAGCTGGGCCGCCTCCTCGAGGCCGACGTAGGTCTGGAACCAGCCCGGGAGCACGTCGTTGAAGCTGTGCCACCAGCCGGACTTGTTGGCCTCGCGGACCAGGCCGAGCAGGGCCTCCCGCTCCAGGCCGTCGTCCACGCCGTAGAGGCTGAGCAGGTCGGCGACGTCGCGCTCCTTGAAGCTGACGCGGCCCAGTTCCATGCGGCTGATCTTGGACTCGGAGGCGCGGATCGCGTAGCCCGCGTCCTCGCGGGTGATGCCGCGCGCCTCGCGCAGGCGACGCAACTGCGAGCCGAGGAGGATCCGGCGGACCATCGAGCCGCCGCCCGGCTGAACTGTGGTCATGCGGTCGAAACCTCCACCTAGGGCAAACAGCGCACAGTCTGCCATCAGTTGAGCGCTCACGGTGCCGATACTGACGGATGTTCCTATCAGTTCCGCACTCCGCACACCAGGATGCACGTGCATCCGGCGCTTGCATATGCCAATTGTGCGACTGCACGTGAATCGACTCTTGCATCTGCAGTGAGCGCAGACCACCATGGTGCACGTGCACCTGCACATCCCTGGCAATCCCGCGGGCTCCGCGTCGACCCCACGCGCGACTCCGTGCACCGACCCGGCGGCGTCCCCCTCGCCGTCGGGCGTTCGAGTGCGCGGGCGCCTGGTCGAGGGGGCGGCCGAGCGGCCGAGCGAGTCGGAGGTGACCGGCATGACCCCGGCGGGTCCAGCCGTGTCCGCCCCCTTATGGGAGGAGCTCTTCATGAGCACCGGTACGGCTTTGGCAGTTGACCCCCACGTGGTCACCTGCACGCTCGCTCCTCGCTTCGAGTCCGTCAGAACCGCACGCGACTTCACCCGGAGCGCCCTCCAGCGCTGGAGCCTGACGGAGCTGTTCGACGATGTCGCGCTGGTGGCCTCGGAACTCGTGACCAACGCGCTCCGGCACGCGATCGGCGCGCGACCCGACGCGTCGGGCTGTGCCCGGGGCGAGTTCGACTTTCCCACACAGCAGGCCCCGGACGGGCGGCTTCCGATCCGAATAAGCCTGGTGCACCGCGCACTCCAGGTGGTCTGCGCGGTGAGCGACCCGAGCAGCACCGGACCGGTCGCCAGGGAAGCGGACTTCGTCGCGGAGTCCGGCCGCGGGCTGCACCTGGTGGAGTCGTTCAGCCACTCCTGGGGCTGGCACCCGCTGGGCAGCGGCAAGGTGGTCTGGGCCGTGTTCGAGGCCGCGCCGGCCACCGGCGCCGGGTTCGACGGACAGGTCGAAGTCGGTGGACGGCACCGGCGTTCGGCCTAGGGCCCGTCTTCAAACCCCCGTCGTCCGCCCGAAGGGCGGGCGGGGCGGCGTTGGGGTGCGT
>NZ_JBEPAK010000437.1:0-2756 GCF_040298565.1 Kitasatospora sp. NPDC001539
CGTTGACTTTTGGCACGCTGTTGAGTTCTCAAGGAACGGACACTTCCTTCAGGCCGCCTTCCAGCGGGCCCTCCGGGCGCTTCGTTCTTTCGTGTTTCCAGCTTATCAGATGTTTTCCGCTCCGTTTACCGGCGCTTTTTGCATCTGAAATCCGCTGTTAACCGCCGTGTCGCGGCGACCCGACCAACCTTAGCGGGTCGGCGGCCGCAGCGCGAATCGGGGCGCACCCGGACGTCGCCCGGACGGCGGCATGATTTGTTGCTCTCGCGAGCATATACAGCAATGGTCCCGATTCGCCAAGATGCCTGTAGAGTGCGGCGTATCGGACCAAGAGGACTAGACCAGTCGCGGGCCGATGGAACGCCGGTCGACAGGCGGGCGCGGGCGTGGGTCTTCGCCCAGGAATGTCAACAGATGTCCGAAGTTGACATGATTTAGGCTTCAGTTGATCGCGTGCCGCACCACGCGGCCGCTCGCTGTATTGCGCACTTGGGAGGCACAACCATGACCACTGTGACGTCGCCGCTGACCGGCAAGGTCGTCGGGCTCGCCGGCGTGCCGGACCCGGTGTTCTCCGGTGCGATGGTCGGCCCCGGCACGGCGATCGACCCGGTTCGCGAGCCCACCGAGGCGGTCGCTCCGGTGGACGGCGTCGTGGTCTCCATGCACCCGCACGCCTTCGTGGTCGTGGACGCCGACGGGCACGGCGTGCTGACCCACCTGGGCATCGACACCGTGCAGCTGAACGGCGAGGGCTTCGAACTTCTCGTCAACAAGGGCGACACGGTGGTGCGCGGCCAGGCCGTCATCCGGTGGGACCCGGCCGCCGTCGAGGCCGCCGGCAAGTCGCCGATCTCGCCGATCGTGGCTCTCGAGGCCTCCCCCGACTCCCTGGGCGAGCTGCGCGAGGACGGCCAGGCCCAGGCGGGCGAGAAGCTCTTCAACTGGAGCTGACCCCTTCATCACCGACACGGAACACCCGCCCCGCAGGAGTTGACGGGGCGACCCGTCACTCAGCGGTTCCCGCCGGGGCCGCTCCACTCAGCGGAGACAGGCATATGGAGAAGACACTGCGCGGCGTGGGTGTCAGCCACGGGGTCGCGATCGGCCAGGTGCGGCACATGGGCACGGCGGTCCTGGAGCCCGCGGCCACCCAGATCCCGGCCGAGGACGCCCCGCGCGAGCAGGCGCGCGCCCAGGCCGCCGTCGAGGCGGTCGCCGCGGACCTGATCGCGCGCGGCAACCTGGCCGGCGGTGAGGCGCAGGCCGTGCTGGAGGCCCAGGCGCTGATGGCGCAGGACCCGGAGCTGATGGCCGACGTGTCCCGTCGGATCGCCGTCGGCAGCAGTGCCGAGCGCGGCGTGTACGACGCCTTCGCCGCCTACCGCGCGCTGCTCGCCTCCGCCGGGGAGTACCTGGCCGGGCGGGTCGCCGACCTGGACGACGTCCGCAACCGCATCGTGGCCCGGCTGCTGGGCGTGCCGATGCCGGGTGTTCCGGACAGCGACGAGCCGTACGTGCTGTTCGCGCGGGACCTGGCGCCGGCCGACACCGCGCTGCTGGACCCGGCCCTGGTGCTCGGCTTCGTGACCGAGGAGGGCGGGCCGACCAGCCACAGCGCCATCCTCGCCCGGGCGATGGGCGTGCCTGCGGTGGTCGCGCTGCCGGGGGCGACGGACGTCGCCGAGGGCACCGTCGTCGCGGTGGACGGGAGCTCGGGCGACGTGCTGCTCGACCCGTCGCAGGAGAAGCAGGACGAACTGCGGGCGATCGCCGCGGAGCGCAAGGCCGCCCTCGCCGCCTCGTCCGGTCCGGGGCAGACCTCGGACGGCCACCGGGTGCCGCTGCTGGCCAACGTCGGCGGCCCGGCGGACGTACCGGCGGCGCTGGAGAACGGTGCCGAGGGCGTCGGCCTGTTCCGTACCGAGTTCCTGTTCCTGGACGACTCGGCCAAGGCTCCCGGCGAGGAGAAGCAGGTCGAGGCGTACCGCAAGGTGCTGGAGGCCTTCCCCGAGGGCCGGGTCGTGGTCCGGGTGCTCGACGCGGGCGCGGACAAGCCGCTGGACTTCCTGACCCCGGCCGACGAGCCGAACCCGGCGCTGGGCGTGCGCGGTCTGCGGACGCTCCTGGAGCACCCGGATGTGCTGCGGACCCAGCTGCGGGCGCTCGCCAGGGCGGCCGAGGGCCTGCCGGTGCACCTCGAGGTGATGGCCCCGATGGTGGCCGACCGCAAGGACGCCAAGGACTTCGCGGCCGCCTGCCGGGAGGCCGGGCTGAATGCCAAGTTCGGTGCGATGGTGGAGATCCCGTCGGCCGCGCTGCGCGCCCGGGCGATCCTCCAGGAGGTCGAGTTCCTGTCGCTGGGAACCAACGACCTCGCCCAGTACGCCTTCGCCGCCGACCGGCAGGTCGGTGCGCTGGCCCGGCTGCAGGACCCGTGGCAGCCGGCGCTGCTGG
This sequence comes from Kitasatospora sp. NPDC001539, assembly GCF_040298565.1. NCBI lineage: Bacteria > Bacillati > Actinomycetota > Actinomycetes > Kitasatosporales > Streptomycetaceae > Kitasatospora > Kitasatospora sp. NPDC001539. The sequence continues at coordinate 2,458 of NZ_JBEPAK010000437.1, forward strand.
ACCTGATCGCCTCGGCCGCCGAGGCGGCGCAGGCCGTGGGCAAGAGCTGCGGCGTCTGCGGTGAGGCGGCCTCCGATCCGCTGCTCGCCGTCGTGCTGACCGGTCTGGGCGTCACCAGCCTCTCCATGGGGTCGGCCTCGATCCCGTACGTGCGGACGACGCTGGCCAAGTACACGCTGGCGCAGTGCCGCCGGGCCGCTGAGGCGGCGCGGGCGGCGGACAGCGCCGAGGACGCGCGGGCCGCGGCGCAGCAGGTGCTCTCCGGCGAGTGAGCCCGGATGCCGAAGGGGAGCCCCACC
>NZ_JBEPAK010000438.1:0-2587 GCF_040298565.1 Kitasatospora sp. NPDC001539
CCCCACCGCTCGCGCGGTGGGGCCAGACCCCAACATCTTCATCAGGCTTCTAGGCGTCCCCGCTCTCGTCGTCCTCGCCCTCGCCGTCCTGGTCCTCCAGTTCGTCGGGGTCGAGCCGGCGGGCCCGGCCGGGTTCGGCGGTGGTCGCGTCGCCCTGGCCTTCCGTGGTGTTCCCGGAGCCGGGGGCCCTGGGGTCGCGGGACGCGTCGTCGCCCTCGTGGTGCAGCGGCACGCCGCCCGCGCCGCCCTGGGGGATCTCGTTCACCGTCGGCTCCTTGCCTCGTGGCGGATTGCTCGGTCACCTGGCGGGTGCCCCGCGGGGCGCGGGGTCAATCAGCCGGGCGCGGAGCCGATCAGCCGGGCGCGGAGCCGGTCCGTCGGCCGCAGGCGGGGCGGGAGCGGTCGGCGCCGGCCGCCCTCCCCTGGCGCGGGGAGGGCGGCCGGCGTCGGTTCACGACACCTTGACGGCGGTGTCGTCCAGGACGAAGGAGGTCTGCTTGGTGTAGTCCTCGGTGCCGGTGAACTTGAGGGTGACGCTCTGGCCGGCGTACCCGGACAGGTTGAAGCTGTGCTGCTGGTAGCCGGCGGCCGCGTTGACGTTGGAGTAGGTCGCCAGGGTGGTGCCGTTGGCGGTGACCGTCAGCGTGTCGAAGGCGGTGGTGGTGCTCGCGGCGGTGTCGATGTGCAGCCAGAAGCTGAAGGTGTAGGCGGTGCAGCCGGCCGGCAGGGTCACCGTCTGGGCGAGGGTGTCGGTGTTGGTGCTGCCGTAGCCGTCCAGCCAAGCGTCGTAGGTGCCGGAGTGCGGCGGCTCGCTGGAGCTGCTGTTGGCGGTGCTGCTGCCGCTGGTGTTGGTCTCCGTCCAGCCGGCCGTCGAACCGGTCTCGAAGCCGGGGTTGGTGAGCAGCTGGGCCGGGGTGCAGCCGCCGCTGCCGGCGGGCTGGACGGTCCAGGTGAAGGTGACGGAGGAGGACGGGCCGGTGGAGTCGGTCGCGGTGGCCGTCACGGAGTAGGTGCCGGCGGTGGTGGGGGTGCCGCTGATCAGGCCGGTGGCGGTGTTGACGCTCAGGCCGGCGGGCAGGCCCGACGCGGCGTAGGTCAGGGTTCCGCCGGCGGTGTCGGTGGCGGAGAGCTGGAGGGTGGTGGCGGTCGCGGCGGTGGCCGTGCGGGCGCCGGGGTTGGTGAGGGTGACGCTGCCGGTGCCGGTGCCGGTGCTGCCGGCGGCGAGCCAGGCGGTGGCGTTGAGGGCGAGTGCGGCGTCGGTGCCGGCCGGGTCGTTCCAGCCGTCGTAGAGGGTGTTGCCCGGCTGGCCGGTGCCGTCGTCGATGGTGGAGCTGTCGCCCCAGATGGCGACCCGGCCCTTGCCGAAGGTGCTGGTGGCGAAGGCGGCGCCGGTGGTGCCGGAGTAGCCGGTGCGGTAGACGAGGCCCTTGGCGGCGGGGTTGTCGGCGGGCTTGAGGGTGAAGGTGGTGCCGTTGCGGATGATGCTGCCGGTGACGGTGCCGAAGGGGCCGTGCAGGACGGGGTCGGTGGCGTCGTTGACGGCGGTCGGGTTGTCGGTCTGGATGTTGAGCAGGTCGACGGAGAACCCGAACGGGTCGTTGCTGTTGACCGAGTTGGCGCTCATCAGGTCGTTGATGATGGCCGGGGAGTCCCAGCCGTCGTTGTTGCGGTCGCTGGCGGTGTGGTCGGAGATCAGGAAGAGCCCGCCGCCGTTCTGGACGAACTTCATGACCGCGGTCTTCTCGGCGTCGCTCAGCCGGATGTTGGGCTCGGGCAGGACGAACTCGTCGAAGTTGGCGAGGTCCAGCGCGGCGCCGGTGCCGTAGGTGATGGTGGAGCCGCTGGGCAGGGTCTTGAGGCTGTACTGGCCGGTCTTCTGCAGGGCCACGCCCCAGCTGGAGATGGCGCCCGTCCAGTCGGTCTCGGACTGCGGGTTGGCGTTCTGGGCGAGCGGGTCGGGCTGGCTGGTGCTGATGATCCAGTCCGCGTTGCCGGCGGTCTCCGCCTTGCTGGCGTCGAACAGGACGCGGTGCGGGGTGGTGGTGGCGGTGGACGCGGCGGTCGCCGCCGGGGCCGCCGCCACGGCCCGGTGGGGGACGGCGCTCGCGCCGGCGAGCACCGCCAGGGCGACCGCGCCCAGGGCGAGGGGGCGGATGGCGTCAGTTCGTCTGAGCATGGGTCAGGTCCTCCGTCACGTGGGGGTGCAGGGGAAGTGCTACGCGCGTAGGCGCGGTGGGCACCGTCCCATGGTGGGGTGAGCGGAGCTTGAACGGAACGCGACGAACAGACGCTTCGTGTCCGGGCGCCTCCCGGCGGGCGTTCCTGCACAGCCGAGACACCGTCAGTTCACCGGATCCCCCGATGCGCGGCTCGTTCGGGACCGGTTGGCCGGGCCTCACGCCGGGGGTGGTCCGTCCGGCCCGGCGACGCCGTCGGCGTGGTTCGGGCCCGGGCGTCCTCAGGGACGCCTCAGAAAGTGTTGGGTTAGCTGATGACTACTGGTTGTTGAGGTCGTCGGCGAGGCGGCGGGCTGCTTCGGTCTCGATGGGGCCGCGTGGTTCGATCTCCTCGCCGGCGAGGCGGGCGG
>NZ_JBEPAK010000439.1:0-2530 GCF_040298565.1 Kitasatospora sp. NPDC001539
AGTCGGCCGGGGCGACTTCCTGCGCCGGTGCTCGGTCATCGGTAACGGCCGAATGGCAGTTCCCGCCAGTCTTCGATCAGACCGCGAGCTTGCTGCCCTCGGATTCTCAGCCCTGGCCCTCGTCGCCCGCCTCAGGGGGAAGCAAGGGGAACAGCCGGGTGATCAGGGCCACCGGTCGCGCGCCCTCGGGTCGGGCCAGGGGGCGTTGTTCGCGGTCTTGGTAGGTCGCGAGTACCCGTCGAATCACGTCTGCGACCCGGCTCATCTCGTCCGGAGTCAGGTAGGCGACGGCGCTGAAGGCTTCGTCATGGCGCCATTCGGAGGGCGCTTGGTCTCGTTGCGCCAACCATCGTTGCCAGCTCTCGTCCTCCAGCCCTCTGGTCAAGTCTCCGAACTGGTCCGCCGTGGGCGCATTGGCGTTCGGGACGTGCTGCTTCAGGCGCCAGGGGCGTGCGCGGCCCCCGGTGCGGGGGGCTTCTTCGATGTGTCCGTGGCGTGCGAGCTGCCGTAGGTGGAACGAGCAGAGTCCAGAGCTGCAGCCCAGTCGGGCGGCGGCTTCGGTCGCCGTCGCGCTGCCGACCTCGGCGAGCAGGTCCAACAGGGCTGTGCGGACCTCGTGCTCGCGCAGCCCGTCGCCGGTGTTGCTGACCTGGTTGCGCAGAGGTTTGCGGTCTTCTTCAGTCACTTTGCAAAGTCTGTTACTTTGCAAAGCACTTCGCAAGGGGACCTTGCGAGGAGGATCAGGGCACGTCGGCGGCATGCGTGACGTGCGCAGAAGGGGAGGCAGCGATGTCCGTTCGCCATGACGGGTCCCGTCGTATCGACCGGCGAGTCCGTGTGCAGGGCCGTCCCGTCGATTCCTATCCGGCACTGGCTCCCGAGGCTGAACGGGGCTCGGTGCGCCGGGTCACGGTGGTCGGTGAGGAGATCCTGCACCGTCCGTGCAGGGAGGTGACCGAGTTCGGCACTCGCGAGTTGTCGGCGCTGATCGACGACATGTTCCTGACCATGCACGTGGCCGAAGGGGCCGGCCTGGCTGCCAATCAGGTTGGCGTGGATGTGCAGCTCTTCGTCTACGACTGCCCGGACGACGACGGAATCCGGCATGTCGGCCACATCACCAACCCGGTTCTGGAGTTGCCCGAGCCGGGCGACCGCCGGCTTGTCGATGACCTGGAGGGCTGCCTGTCCGTGCCCGGTGCCGCCATGGCGGTTCCCCGCACTGATCACGCTGTGGTGCGCGGGTTCGACATGGACGGCAGGCTTCTCGTCATCGAGGGGACCGGCTACTTCGCTCGCTGTCTGCAGCACGAGACCGATCACCTCATCGGCCACACCTATCTGGATCGGCTGTCCAAACGGGACCGCAAGGATGCGCTGCGGCAGATGGCGGACCGCCGCGAGGAGGTCTTCGCCCGACGTGCGATGAAGGCCGCCGGCCTGGGCCGGTGAGCCGCCGGTAGCGGGCCGCCTTGGCCGCCCAGACGAACTCAGGACAGCGACGCTTCCCGGCGACGCGGTCGCCGGGAACTGGCCCTGCCCGCCACTCCGACGGCGGCCGTCTCCGACCGGGTGGTGACCGTCATGGGCGACCATGAGCAGCGCACCACTGTGACGGTGCCCGCTACGCTGCTCCGACCAAGGCGCGCCCTCGCCGGCCTGGTTCGTCTCGCGCACAGTGGGGTCCGACTTCGGGTGGTGATGGTGTCCAGCGGCGGCGGCTCCTTCGCCGTCGTCACCGATCCTGACCAGCCCGTCTCGACGATGCACGAACTGGCCTACAGCTCGTCAAAGGCTGCCCTGAACATGCTCACCGTCCGCTACGCCCAGGCACTGCCAGGAATCAAGTTCAAATGTCGCCACGCCCGGCGAGACCACCAACCGCAAGTTCGCCGCCACCGACATGAACAACCACACCGGTCAGCTGACGGTGACCGAGGGCACCGACTCGATCATCAGGCTCGCCACGCTTGGCCCCGACGGCCCGACCGGAACCTTCACCGACCGCCTCGGCCCCCTGGCCTGGTGACCACCGCCCCGCGATGATCAATCGGCTCCTTCGCCGTCATCACCGTTCCATGCCGCGGCCCTGGCCCGGCTCGCCGCCCAACACGAGGAAGTCGTCCGCCCTTACCACGAACCACACTGATCGGAACCTGCAGCCGACGGCCTCGGACTCGCTGTTCAGCACTGTCGGAAGCAGGGCGATCGAAAAGCCTTTGCGGACGAGGGCTGCGGCGGTGGTGACGGTGGTCTCCACGCGGCGGTTTCCTTCATGGTCGGGCAGTGCGGCGGGTCTGCTGTGCGGCGTGGGCCGTCGTTGCCGGATGACGGAGGCTGAGCGCTTCACTTGGCCAGCTGAGCGAGGCGCTGGCCAGTGACGACGTCCAGAGCCGCTCCGGGTGGATCGAAGGCAGGTGCGGCCTGATTGCGGTTGCAACGGCACGTAGGCCCGGCGGGCATTTCGGGAACGCATCTCAGGTGGTCGGACGATCACGGAGCGCCCGTGGGCTGGCACCGCGTCTGCGGT
>NZ_JBEPAK010000440.1:0-2496 GCF_040298565.1 Kitasatospora sp. NPDC001539
GGCCCCTCCACACCCCGGGGGGTGGTGTCGACGGGCCCACCGGCCCCCACCCGATCGCCCTCGCGTTCGACCACGCCCGCATCCTCGCCGACGGCCTCGACCGGGTGCGCGCCAAACTCGAGTACAGCCCGCTCGCCACCGCCTTCCTCCCGTACGACTTCACCATCCCCGAGCTGCGCGCCGTCTACGAGGCCGTCTGGGGCGAGAAGCTCCACCCGGGCAACTTCCACCGCAAGGTGCTCTCCGTCCCCGGCTTCGTCGAGAGCACCGGTACCACCACCGAACGCGGCGGCGCCCGCGGCGGCCCCCGGGCCCGCACCTACCACGCCGGCGACGCCCGGCTGCTCCACCCCGCCCTGCTCCGCCCCGCCCGCGAGGAGGCGCCCGGCGCCGACACCCCGGTCGCCGCCCCCGCGGCGGCGAGCACCGCCGACCACTCCCACCCCGGGGAACACCGATGAGGAACGGGGCTACGATCCGGCCATGACCACAGACGAAGCGACGCGGACCGTCCACCGGCCGTTCTCCCACTGCCACTTCTGCGGCACCGCCTACCCTCCGGAGACGGAGGCTTGGCCCCGCACCTGCCCGGGCTGCGCCGAGATCAGCTACCGCAACCCGCTGCCCGTCGCGGTCACCGTCCTTCCCGTCACCCGCCCCGACGCCGACCCGGCCCTGGTCGTCATCCGCCGCACCATCGAACCCGGCTACGGCCAACTCGCCTTCCCCGGCGGGTACATGGACTACGGCGAGAGCTGGCAGCAGGCCTGCGTCCGGGAACTCCAGGAGGAGACCGGCATCGCGGCCGACCCGGCCGACGTCACCCTGATCCACATGGCCTCCGACCCCAACGGCCGTTTCGTCATGCTCTGCGGACTGCTCCCGGCCCGCCCGCTCAGCGAACTCCCGCCCTCGCGCCCCACCGACGAGACGGACGGCTGGCTGCTCGCCACCGCCGACACCCCGCTCGTCTGGGACTTCCACAACGGCATCCTCCGCCGCTGGTTCGACGGCGAGTTCAACGCCCGGGCCAACCGCTAGAGCCTGGCTGACAAATGATCGCGTGGCAGGCTCGCCGAGCCACGTTGCGGTCGCGGTAGACAACCTCGTCGAAGGCGGGCGGCCGACCGCCAAGGGCCCCGCGTCGTCGGTTGGCCTCCTGGTTGCGACGCTCGGGGATCGTGGCAACGATGCCACTCACCCGAGCTGCTACAGGATCAATATCGAGGGGCCTGAGATCTCCGGGCCGAGCGTTCTTGTCAGTGGTCACGCCTACGGTGCCCCATACGTGTTCAACCGCCACCGCACACGAAGGGCACTCCGATGAGCCAGGCACAAGACGTTCGGGAGGCGTGGGCCCGGGTCACCACATGGCTCGAGCGGAACGACCCCGAGACCTTCGCCACCCTCGGCGGTCCGGGGAACCAGGAGGCCATCGGCCGGGCCGAACTGCACATCGGACTGGAGCTGCCGGCGCCGGTACGGCAGTGGCTCCTGGTGAACGACGTGGATGCCAGCGAGCGCCCCGAGTTCCCGGGTACGTTGGTGCGGCGGGGGTGCGAGGTGCCCGTTCCCGGTGGAACCCTCCTGCTCGGTCTGGAGGACATCCAGCGGGTCTACCTCAGGCAGCTCGCCCTGGAGCGGATGGAACCGTCCGAAGACCCCGACTACCCGCTCTGGCGCCAGGAGTGGCTGCCGATCGCCGCCGACCGCGACGGCCTCTACGGGACGTTCCTGGACACGGCCAACGGGACGATCGGAACATGGGCAGAGGCGGATATGCCGGAGGAAGGGGTGCACGCCTCGCTGTCCGCGCTCTTCCACCGGACGGCGGACCTGCTGGAAGGAGTCACCACCGGGGACTGGAGCGGCCCCGGTGCTCCCGTCCGGCCCCTCAAGCGCGGCGAACCCCGCCCGGAGGACGAGGCGATACGCCGATGGGCCCACGCCCACGGCATGACCATGGAGGACCGCGGACGGATCCCCTCGGACATCCGCGCCGCTCACAAGGACATGACCACCTGATCCGGCCACCGTCAACGGCCGGGGACGGCCCGTGACGGCGACGGTGGTGTCCGACCCGATGGTGGCCGCGGCCCTCCGGCAAGCCTGGATCGTCGCGGCCAGGATCCCCGAACGCCGTGACCAGGCAGGCAACCGCCGATGCCGAGGGCGCCTCGGCGGTCGACAGCCGGCATTGGACAAGGAGATCTACGCGGCACGAACGTGGTCGCCCGATGCTTCGCCCGGCTGAAGCAGTTCGCGCCGGGGTGCCGGTCGGTTTCCGGGCGATCGCGACCAGATTCAACAAGCACGCCGACCGCTACCGCGCCGGAGTCGTCCTGGCCTCCCGGATCCTCCGGCTCCGCGAACCAACAAGATGGCCCTTTGTCAGACGCGCCCTAGTGAGCTGGTTCGGAGTTGGTGCGTCGCCTCATGAGTTGCCGTGCGTACCGACTTCCGGCGAACGGCTGCGGCCGGGGCCATGAGCGCGGT
>NZ_JBEPAK010000441.1:0-2491 GCF_040298565.1 Kitasatospora sp. NPDC001539
CCGGGCGGGGCCCCTCGCGTTGTCCGGGGCGGCGAGCGTCCGGTGGGTGGGGCGTCGCACCGCCGGTCCCCGGTCCCGCGCCGCTGCTCCCCGGCCTCGCGTCGCCGCTTCCGTTCCCGCGCCGCGCTTCCCCCGCCTCGCGCGGCCTGACCTGGGCCGTTCACATCCGCTTGAAGTGAATGGGTCAAAGCCCTTGCGGGGCAAGGGCGAAGGGAGTTTCCTACTCGTTAGGAAGGTTTCCTAACCCACTCAGGAAACGGAGCGCTCATGCGTCCGCAGCCCCGTCGTGCCCTCCGCATCGCCATCGCCGCCGCCCTGGTGGCCGCACCGCTGACGGTCGCGGCCACCTCGGCCGCCGAGGCCGCGCCCGCCGCCGCGACGTCCGTCCGGCTCAGCGGTGTCGGCCTGGACGACCCGCACAAGAAGGACATCGCCATGCAGCTGGTGTCCAGCGCGGAGAACTCGTCGCTGGACTGGAAGGCCCAGTACAAGTACATCGAGGACATCGGCGACGGCCGCGGCTACACCGCCGGCATCATCGGCTTCTGTTCCGGGACCGGGGACATGCTGGAGCTGGTGCAGCACTACACCGACATCAAGCCCGGCAACATCCTCGCCAAGTACCTGCCCGCGCTGAAGAAGGTCAACGGCAGCGACTCGCACGCCGGCCTCGGCAGCCCGTTCGTCAAGGACTGGGCCACCGCCGCCAAGGACCCGGCCTTCCAGCAGGCCCAGAACGACGAGCGCGACCGGGTGTACTTCAACCCCGCCGTCAACCAGGCCAAGGCCGACGGCCTGCGCGCGCTCGGCCAGTTCATCTACTACGACGCCATCGTGATGCACGGCCCCGGCTCCGGCTCCGACAGCTTCGGCGGCATCCGCGCGGCCGCCATGAAGAAGGCCAGGACGCCCGCCCAGGGCGGCGACGAGGCCACCTACCTCAAGGCCTTCCTGGACGCCCGCAAGGTGGTCATGAAGAAGGAGGAGGCGCACTCGGACACCAGCCGGGTCGACACCGAGCAGTCGGTGTTCCTCAACGCCAGGAACTTCGACCTCAACCCGCCGCTGAAGTGGAAGGTCTACGGCGACAGCTACAGCATCGACAGCTGAGCCCCGGTCCGGCCGGCGGCGGGAGGCCGTTCTCTCCCCCCCCCGCGGGGTCTCCCGCCGCCCCGGCGCTCCGCCCCCCCACGAAAGTCCAAAGGGGATGTGAAAGTCCTGTTCATCCCGTAACGAATCGAGCAGGCGGATAACGAAGGGTTCCTCCCTCGTTGACGCATCCCCCCGGTGGCGCTTGACTCCCTCCCCTGCCGCAGTGTTGCGGCGCAGTACAGGAGGCACCACCGATCATGATCAGACCCATGCGTCTCGCGGCCGCGGGCACGGCCGCCGTGTCGCTCGCGCTCACCCTCACGGCCTGCGGGCAGACCGCGGCGCCCCAGACGCCGGCGGCCGGCGGCGGCGGCGAGGGCATCGGTCTGCTGCTGCCGGAGAGCGCGTCCTCCACCCGCTACGACGCGTTCGACAAGCCGCTGATCGAGCAGACGGTGACCAGCCTCTGCACCAAGTGCACCCTCAGCTACGCCAACGCGGGCGGCGACGCGACGCTCCAGAAGAAGCAGTTCGACGACCTGCTCGCCAAGGGCGTCAAGGTCATCCTGCTCGACCCGGTCGACGCCAAGCTCACCGCTCCCTGGGTCGACGCCGCCAACGCCAAGGGCGTGAAGGTCGTCGCGTACGACCGGCTGGCCCAGGGCAAGGTCGCCGCGTACGTCTCCTTCGACAACCAGCGCACCGGCCAGCTCCAGGGCCAGTCCCTGCTCGACGCGCTCGGCTCCAAGGCCTCCTCGGCCAACGTCGTGATGATCAACGGCGCCGAGTCCGACCCCAACGCGGCGCAGTTCAAGGCGGGCGCGCACGAGGCGCTGGACGGCAAGGTCAAGAAGATCGCCTACGAGGAGTCCGGCGAGTGGAAGCCGGAGGTGGCCACCGCGAAGATGAACGCGGCCATCCAGAGCCTCGGGAAGGACGGCATCCAGGCCGTCTACGCCGCGAACGACGGCATGGCCGCCGCCGTCATCGACGCCCTGAAGGCCGCGGGCATCAAGAACGTGCCGGTGGGCGGCCAGGACGCCTCCATCGACGCGGTCCGCCGGGTGCTCACCGGCGAGCAGGCGTACACCATCTACAAGCCGTACAAGCCGGAGACGGACGCCGCGGGCAACATAGCCGTCCAGCTGGCCGAGGGCCTGGACATCAGCACCACCGCCACCTCCGTCACCGACAGCGGGACGCTGCACATCCCCTCGCTGCTGCTCACCCCGATCGTGGTGACCAAGGCGAAGGTGCAGGCCACGGTCGTCGGCGGCGGGCTCTACAAGGCGGCCGACATCTGCACCCAGCCGTACGCGCAGGCCTGCGCGGAGGCCGGGGTCAAGTAGCTCACCCCGCCGGAAGGCAGCGAGGGCGCGGCCGCACCGATCGCGCGCCC
>NZ_JBEPAK010000442.1:0-2437 GCF_040298565.1 Kitasatospora sp. NPDC001539
CCCCTTCGGCGTTCTCCGGGACCCGGGTCCGCGGCGGCCGGGCGCCGGCGTCCGGCGGCGTCCGGCGCGCTAGGCACCGTCAGGCCCGGCGGTCGATCCGGAGTTGCTCGAAGAAGCGCAGGTGGTCGACGTTGTCGACGGAGCCGGGGTTGACGGCCTTCTCCAGCGGGGTGCCGGAGAGGATGCGCTTGACCGGGACCTCGATGCGCTTGCCGGTGAGGGTGTGCGGGAGGCCGCGGACGGCGATGACCTCGTCGGGGACGTGGCGCGGGGAGAGTTCGGTGCGCAGCGAGGTGCGGATCCGGCCGATCAGGGCGTCGTCCAGCTCCGCGCCGGGGGCGAGCACGACGAACAGCGGCATCCAGTAGCCGCCGTCGGGCTCCTCCAGGCCGATGACCAGGGATTCGGCGATCTCGGGCAGGCGCTCGACCACCTCGTAGATGTCCGAGGAGCCCATCCGGACGCCCTGGCGGTTGAGGGTGGAGTCGGAGCGGCCGTGGATGACGACGGTGCCCCGGGAGGTGATGGTGATCCAGTCGCCGTGGCGCCAGACGCCGGGGTACATGTCGAAGTAGCTGTCGTGGAACCGGGTGCCGTCCGGGTCGTTCCAGAAGCCGGTGGGCATGGACGGCAGGGGCTTGGTGACGACGAGCTCGCCGACGGCGTCGGTGAGCGGGTGGCCGTCGACGTCCCAGGCCTCGACGGCGGCACCGAGGCAGGGGCCCTGGATCTCACCGAGGAAGACGGGGAGGGTGGGGACACCGCCGACGAAGCAGGAGCAGACGTCGGTGCCGCCGCTGACGGAGGCAAGCCAGACGTCCTCGCTGACCTCGTCGTAGATCCAGCGGAAGCCGTCGGGCGGGAGCGGGGAGCCGGTGGTGCCGATGCAGCGGACGGCGGAGAGGTCCAGGTCGCGGCCGGGGTGGAGGTCGGCCTTGCGGCTGGCGACGATGTAGGCGGCGGAGGTGCCGAGGACGGTGGCGCCGGTGCGGGCGGCGACGGACCACAGGGCGCCGGCGTCCGGGTGGCCGGGGCTGCCGTCGTACGTGACGATCGTGGACCCGGCCAGCAGGCCGGCCACGAGGAAGTTCCACATCATCCAGCCGGTCGAGGTGTACCAGAAGAAGCGGTCCTGCGGGCCGAGTCCGAGGTGGAGGCCGACCTGCTTCAGGTGCTCGACGAGGATGCCGCCCTGGCTCTGGACGATGGGCTTGGGCAGGCCGGTGGTGCCGGACGAGTAGAGCACCCAGAGCGGGTGGTCGAACGGGAGCTGCGCGAACTCCGGTTCGCCGCCGGGCTGCTGGACCGGGCCGGCGACGAGGTCGGCCCAGTCGAGTGCGCCTTCGGGGGCCGGGCCGCCGAGCAGCGGGACGTGGACGACGGTGCGCAGCGAGGGCAGTTCGCGGCGCAGCTCGGCGACGACGTCGGTGCGGTCGTGGGCCTTGCCGCCGTAGTGGTACCCGTCGACGGCGATGAGGACGTCCGGCTCGAGCTGCTGGAAGCGGTCGAGCACGCTGCGGGCGCCGAAGTCGGGGGCGCAGGAGGTCCAGACGGCGCCGACGGCGTTGGTGGCGAGGAGGGCGACGACGGCCTGCGGGATGTTGGGCAGGTAGGCGGCGACGCGGGAGTGCGGGCCGACGCCCCGGGCGCGCAGCGCGGCGGCGAGCGCGAGGACCTGGCGGCGCAGGTCGGACCAGGTGGTCGCGACGGGGTGCTCGTCGGTCTCGTCGAGGTGGAGGATCGCGGGCTGGTCGGCGTTGGCCGGGTCCTCGGCGTGGCGCAGGACGTGCTCGGCGTAGTTGAGGCGGGCGCCGGGGAACCACTGCGAGCCGGTGCGGGTCTCGTCGGCGAGGACGGCGTCGGGCATCCGGGGGTCGGCGAGGACCGCCTCGGGGGCCTGGCTGAAGCGGACGTCGAACCACTGGGTGACGGCGGTCCAGAAGCGGTCGAGGTCGGCGGTGGACCAGGCGTGGAGGTCGGCGTAGCGCTGGGCGGCCTGCTGGTCGTCGTCGGCCGGGGCGAGCGGGGCGGCGGGGGCACCGTGGTGTTCGGCGGCCCAGGCCTGGAAGGCCACCAGGTTGGTGGCGGCGGCGCGGGCGGGGTTCGGGCGCCAGAGCGGCTGGTCCTGCGGTGGGGTGCTCACGGTGGTGGTCTCCCGGCCGGTGGTGGGGACGGGAGAGCTCGTGGCCAACCCGTCCGGTGGGCTGTCGGTGCAGACCATGCCATGTGAGCGCCCGCTGCGCCAGGGTCGGCCGGTGCTCGGCCGGGCGCCTGGCCGAGCACCTGACCGGCGGCCGGCCGGGGGCCTGGTCGGTGCCTGGCGGGTGCCTGGCCCGGGCGGACTAGTGAGCTGGTTCGGAGATGCGTGAGCAGTAGCGGCAGATCCGATCGATGATCTGGTCGGCGGTCTTGGTCCACTTGAACGGCTTGGCGCTCT
>NZ_JBEPAK010000443.1:0-2396 GCF_040298565.1 Kitasatospora sp. NPDC001539
GGTGGGACCCCGGCCGGACGTCGTCGTTCCTGCTCCCCGGCGTCAGCGCCGGGCGCGGGCCTCGCCCACCGGCCGCCGCGGCTGCTGCGGCGGCACCCGGGAGGGCCCGGTGCCACCCGGGGTGAAGGAGGCACGCGGCGGCAGCGGGGCCGCCGGACCGACCAGCACCGGCTGGGAGGCGTTCTTGCTCGGCGAGACGGCGAAGGCCAGTGCGCCGAAGAACACGTAGCAGCCGAGCCCGACCCCGAGCGGGAAGATGAACTCCAGGGCCATCACGCCGTTCTGTGTGGAGTGCGAGAGGTCCAGCCGGACGGACAGCGCCGCCATCCCGGTGTAGTGCATCGCGCAGACGGCGACGCCCATCACCGGAGCGGCGGCCAACACGGCGAGGGTGCCCCGGATGTTCAGCGCCGCCCAGAGCGCGGCGGTGGCCGCGAACACCGCGATGGCGACCGACAGCCACACCGTGAACCGGTCGTAGTGGAGGAAGCCGGGCAGGACCATCGCGGCCATGCCGAGGTAGTGCATCGCGGCGACCCCCAGTCCGGTGGTCAGCCCACCGGCCAGCAGCGCCAGGAGGGGCCGGCGGCGCCAGTACCCGACGGTGAACAGCCCGATGCCGACCACCGCGACGGCGACCAGCAGGCTGAGCACGGTCAGCCCGGGCTGGTAGGTGATCTCGATTCCGGTGACGGAGAAGCCGAGCATCGCGATGAAGTGCATGGACCAGATGCCGGCGCCGAGCGAGGTCGAGGCGAAGAGCAGCCAGACCGCCTTGGTGCGGCCGTGTGAGACGAGTGCCCAGCGGGCGCTGCGCAGGGCGACGAAGGCCCCGAGGCAGGCGACGAAGTACGAGACCGCCGGTGTCACCCAGCCGTGGTCGGCATGATGGATCTCACCCAAGAGAGCTCCCAGGACGGTTGCGGGGATGCGGGCGCCGGGTCTCGGGGCGGAGGCGGGGGACCGGATACGGGGGTCGGTGGGGCGCGCGGAGGTGGGCGCGGAGGGGGCTCCGCCATGGGGAGACCCTGGCGTGTGGTGCCCCTGACAACGGGGACAGTAGCCACTACCCGCCGGTCGCACAAGGCTCAGGGTTTCACGAAGTCCCAGGCCAGGGTGGACCTTTACGCAGTCTGCATGATCTCGGCACCAAGCCCTGACAGGGCCCTTGCACGGCCTTCGGGCCCCGCTTGTGGGTTACTCCAGCGGTGCCAGCCCGAACGGGTGCCCCGCTGGGTCGATCAGCACCTTCAGCGTGCGGCCGTGCTGGTAGCCGGGCTCGGTCGCGCCGAGTTCGAGGGCCCTGGCGGTCGCCTCGTCCAGGTCGTCGACGTAGAAGTCCAGGTGGAAGTGCTTGCTGCCGTCCGGCTCGGTCCACGGCTCCGGCCGGTAGCCGCTCACCCGGCCGAAGCCGAGCGGGCTGCCGCCCTCCGGGTTGTCCAGGATCGCGAAGTGCTCGTCCACGTGCCGGGTCTCCCAGCCGAGGAGCTCCCCGTAGAAGGAGGCCAACGCGACGGGGTCGGCGCAGTCGATGGTGACCATGGCGAGCCGGGCGAAGCCGCTGTCGCCCCGCCCGGGCTGGGTGCCCCGCCCGGACGGCGCGGGCGTGGCGGACTGCTCGTACGGCGCGGGGGGCGCGTACGGCACGTACGGCGCGGGCGGCTCGGCGGCGACGTCGGACATGGCTGGTCGGCCCTTCCTGGGCGGGAGTGGTGACCTCATGACCAATATGGCACCGGGCCGATCTTCCGGCACGGCGGGAACGCGTTTTTCTTTAGCGAGAGTAATGACGTAAGCTAAAGAGATGCCCGAGATGTCCGAGCAGGACCTCGCAGCGATCTCACAGCTGCGGTCGTCCACCATGCGCCTCTCCCGACGACTCAAACACCAACGGGTGGAGGAGTCGCTGAGTCCCACCGAGATGGGAGTGCTGGGCACCCTCGCCCGGTGCGGGAAGGCGACGCCGGGTGAGCTCGCCCGGAAGGAGCACGTGCAGCCTCCTTCGATGACCAGGATCGTCGCGATGCTGGAGGAGAAGGGGCTGGTGCGGCGGGAGCCGCACCCCGAGGACCGCCGCCAGGTGGTCGTCAGCAGCACCGAGCAGGCCGAGACGATCCTCGCGGAGAGTCGCCGGCGCCGAAACGTCTGGCTCGCCGAGCTCGCCCAAGGGCTCGACGAGGAGGAATGGGCCGTCCTCCGCGAGGCCGCGCCCGTGCTCTACAAACTCGCACACCTCTAGGCACACCGAACCCGGCCACGGCCGCCGGGAGACGAAGGAGCACCGCATCACCGCAGGACCGACCACCGACACCAGGAGCGCGACGGCCGCCCCCCCCCCCGCCGCCCCCCCCCCGGGGGAGCACCAGTAACCCCCCCGCGGCCGCCGCCCCCCCCCC
>NZ_JBEPAK010000444.1:0-2376 GCF_040298565.1 Kitasatospora sp. NPDC001539
GCTGCCAGTACGGCAGCAGCGGCTCGATCCGGCCCTACTGGTCGTTCGACACCACTACGGCTCTGCCATTCCCGCGACCGGCTCGACGACCGATGGATGACCAGAGGTGGGTGTCGCGCCGTTCCGTCAGCTCTTCTCCGGGGTGCGGCGTCGCCGGCTGATGTGGAGGGCGGCGGCACCGGTGGCGAGCAGGGCGGTGGTGAGGGTGAGGAGGGTGGGGGTGGTGGGGGCGCCGGTGTGGGCGAGTTCACCGTGGTGGTGCTGGGGGGTGGTGGGGTGGGTGGGGGCGGAGTGGTGCTGGGGGGTGCTGGGCTTGTTGATGTTGTGGTTGGTCTGGGTCTGGTAGTTGGTGAGGTGGTTGGTCTGTGAGGTCGTCTGGTTGGTGAGGGCGGTGTTCTGGGCGTTGTTCTGCGCGGTGTTGTTCGAGGCGCTGGTGGCGGTGTTGGTGGTGCTGTTGTTGAGGTTGGTGGTGGTGTTGTTCTGGAGGATGACGGTGACGTCGACGTGCTGGTCCTGACCCTGGTTCTGCGCGGCGTGCTGGTCCTGACCCTGTTCCTGGCCCTGGCCCTGGTTCTGGTCCTGACCTTGGTTCTGGCCCTGGTTCTGGTCCTGGCCCTGGTTCTGCTGGCCGTTCTGTCCCTGACCCTGTTCCTGGCCGCCGTGCTCGCCGTGTTCGCCGTGTTCGCCGTGTTCGCCGTGTTCGCCGTGTTCGCCGTGCTCGCCGTGTTCGCCGTGTTCGCCGTGTTCGCCGTGCTCGCCGTGTTCGCCGTGCTGGCCGTGTTCGCCGTGCTGGCCGTGCTGGCCGTGCTCGCCGTGCTGCCAGTTCGGGATGTCGGGGAGGCAGATGCAGTGGCCGCCGGGGTTGGGGCTGGTGATGTGGTCGTGGTGCTCGTGCCCGGGTTCGGTGCAGTCGCCGGAGGGGTCGGCCGGGGCGGGGAGGGTGGTGGCGGCCTGGTCGGCGGGGCGTTCGGCTTGGTCGGTGGGCTCCTGGGCGTCGGTGGGGGGCTGCTCGGTCCCGGCGTCCGGGACGGGGCCGGTGTCCATGCCGGTGTCGGCGCGGTGGGTGGGGGCGGCGTTGCCGGTGAAGGTCCAGGTGTCGCTGGCCGTGGTGGTGGTGTTGTCGGCCAGGCGTAGGAGGCTGTCGATCCAGGTGCCCTGGGCCTGGGTGGGGTCGGTGGCCGAGGTGGGGTCGGCGGCGGGTGTGGCGTGGGCCGGGGTGCCGGCGCTCAGGGCGAGGGCGGCGGTTGTCAGCCCGGACAGGACCAGGGTGGTGATTCGAGTTCGCATGACGCTCCTGGATGATCCGCAAAACGGATCTTCTGAATACGCCGCTTTGTAGTGGGGGTGTGACAAACGTCGCCGAGGGTTAACCGTTCCGGCTTAACGGAATACCGAGCACGGATGAACCCGTGTCGCCGTGGCGCTCGGCGAAGCGACCGTGCCCGCCATGGACGCGCGACCGCTTCGCGACCGACGTCATAGCGGTAGGTCCGGACGGCGAGGCGTTCACCGTCCCGCTCACCGCCGTGATGGTCCGCGGCGGCCGGCCCGACGAGTCCTCGATCATGGTGATGATGCCCAACCGCGACGGCGAGGCGGCCGAGTCCGAGGTGGTCACCGACCGCTAGAAGCTGCTCAGCGAGATCGACGCCCGGATCCTCGAGGGCATCGCGGCCGGCGTCTCCACCGTCCCGCTCGCCGCCCGGCTCTACCTGAGCCGCCAGGGCGTCGAGTACCACGTCACCTGCCTGCTGCGGAAGTTGCGCGTCCCGAACCGGGCAGCCCTGGTGTCCCGCGCCTACTCGATGGGCGCGCTCAAGGTCGGCGTCTGGCCGCCGAAGGTGGTGGAGACCTTCGTGAAGTAGCCGCTGCCCGGCCCGCGACACCGCAGGCTGCGGCCGGGCGCCCCCCGGCCGCACCCTGCCCTCGGCCAGTGACGGTCGCAGAGCCTCTCCGACTTCATGGCCGCCAATCCGGGGCGCCGTCGCCCGGGCCACCGAGGCGGCCTGCCGATTCCTCGGCCGCACCACTGCCCGCGGCCGGTGGGAGGAGCTCGCCGCTCGGGCCCGGCGCGAACAGGCCTCTGGCCGGGCCGACCGCGCAGCCGACCCCGAGTAGCCCGCCGATGGGCGTTCGCCGTGCGGAGACGGGCCGCCAGGGGCGGGGTGCCGGGATGACGGGGGCAGCGAGGAATCGCGGCAGCAGCGGCTCGATGCGGCCCCACAGGTCGTGTCTCCGGGCCGAACAGTGAACTTGGCAGTCCCGCGTCACCAGTCCCGTTACGCTGAGAAGCGATTCCCAAACCGAAGGCAGGGTCACGTTTTCGCAGGTGAGGTGTGTGGCCGTCGCTCGGTAGGCATGCTCGGACCGTCGTGT
>NZ_JBEPAK010000445.1:0-2347 GCF_040298565.1 Kitasatospora sp. NPDC001539
CGCAAGATCCAGGAGCTGAAGGTCGCGATCAAGCTGGAGGAGGACCTGACCAAGGATCAGATCCTCACCAACTACCTCAACATCACCTTCTACGGGAACGGCGCCTACGGCGTGGAGGCCGCGTCCCAGCGCTACTTCAGCAAGAGCAACAAGGACCTCACCGTCGCGGAGGCCGCCACCCTCGCCGGACTGGTGCAGAACCCCTCCCAGTACGACCCGAAGCTGCACCCGCAGGCCGCCCAGAAGCGGCGGGACACCGTCATCGACAAGATGGTGGAGAACAAGCACCTCACCGCCGACCAGGCGAAGGAGGCGAAGGCCGCCCCGCTCGGACTCAACTACCGCGAGCCGCAGAACGGTTGCATCACGGCCACGGCCGGCATGGGCTTCTTCTGCGACTACGTGCGCCACGTGGTCAAGCAGGACCCGGCCTTCGGCAAGTCCGCCGACGACCGGAAGAAGCTCTGGGACACCGGCGGCCTGAACATCTACACCACGCTGGACCCGGACAAGCAGGCCGCCGCCCAGAACGCGGTGACCAGCAACGTGCGCGTCACCGACAGCGTCTCGGCCGCCGCCACCATGGTCGAGCCCGGCACCGGCAAGATCCTGGCGATGGCCCAGACCCGTCCGTACGGCCTGGACACCAGCAAGAACCAGACCGTCGTCAACCTGAACGTCGACGCCTCGATGGGCGGCGGCAACGGCTTCCAGCCCGGCTCCACCTTCAAGCCGATCGTCGCCGCCGCCGCGCTGGAGGCGGGCCTGCCGCCGACCCAGGAGTACTCGTCCCCGAACAAGCTCGAGTACCCGACCATGAAGACCTGCGAAGGGACCTGGAAGAACGAGACCCGCCCCAAGACCGTGGTGCCCAACGAGTCCGCGAGCGAGAAGGGCCCCTACCAGCTGAAGATGGCCATGGCGCTCTCCGTCAACACCTACTTCGTGCAGATGGAACAGGAGATCGGCCTCTGCGCGGTCAAGCAGATGGCCAACAAGTTCGGCATCAGCACCAAGGCCAGCGGCAAGCCGCTGGACGAGGTCCCCGCGATGGGTCTGGGCGTCGAGGAGATGAGCCCGCTGACCATGGCCAACGTGTACGCGACCTTCGCCGCCGAGGGCAAGCACTGCAGTCCGATCGCCATCAGCAGGATCGTCACGGTGGACGGCAAGGACGTGCCCGTTCCGGCCGGTCGCTGCGAGCAGGTGTTCTCCGAGACGACGGCCCGGGCGATGAACACCGTCCTGAACGGCGTGACCGAGAACAACGGCACCGGCGCCGCGCTCAGCCTGGAGGGGAACCGGCAGATCGCCGGCAAGACCGGCACCTCGGACCACAAGAAGGCCGCCTGGTTCGACGGCTACACGCCGTCGCTGGCCACCGCCGTCTGGCTCGGCGGCCCGGCCGGCGGCGTCGAGATGCGCGACATCACCATCAACGGGAGGT
Organism: Kitasatospora sp. NPDC001539; assembly: GCF_040298565.1. Classification (NCBI taxonomy): domain Bacteria; kingdom Bacillati; phylum Actinomycetota; class Actinomycetes; order Kitasatosporales; family Streptomycetaceae; genus Kitasatospora; species Kitasatospora sp. NPDC001539. The sequence continues at coordinate 1,448 of NZ_JBEPAK010000445.1, forward strand.
TCCGCAGCGAGGTGTTCGGCGCCGACGGCCCCGGCCCGATCTGGCGGGACGCCATGAACCAGGCGCTGCGGGGCACGCCCAAGCAGTCCCTGGCGATGGCCGACATCCCCGACCCGGCACCCAAGCCCGACCCCGGCAGCACCGCGACGGCCACTGCGGCGGGCACCGCGACCGGTGCGAACCCGCCGGCCACCGGACCGGTCGGCGGCCCGCAGCACTGACGACGGCCGCACCGACGGGCACCTGGGGTGGGTCCAGCCCCACCCCAGGTGTGGGTCCAGACCGGTGTTCGACCGTTCGCCGCCTCCGTAACGTCGTCTGCACCACGACACGGAGGACAGGACCATGGCGATGACCGCGAGCTCGAACCTCGACAACTCCCGTACCGGCGAAGCCTTCACCACCGTGAAGAAGTGCCTCGTGCTCTTCGGCGTGATCGGCGTCGTCGTCCTGGGGACCGTCGCCGCGACGGCCTTCGCCGGGCAGCAGACCACGCCCTTCATGTGGATCCGCGCCGTCATCTTCCCCGCGCTCGCCCCGCTGTTCCTCCGGATGACCGCCCGCGCCGAGGCCGGCTCCTACGAGGCCTTCGGCCGCCTCCGGACCATCTCCACGGTCATGCCGATCGCCGTCATCGGCGTCGACCTCATCCCCGGCATCTGCCCTCCCTGGTACGCCGCCCTGCAGGGGCTCTCCGCCCTCGCCGTGCTGCCGGTCGCCTTCCTGACCCGCAGCGGCGCCCTCAAGGCGGCCTTCCCCAAGCGGTGACCCGGGCCGGCCCGCGCAGGAAGTCGGCCGAGCCGACTTCCTGCGCCGCCCCTCGCCGGGATACCCAACCACGCGGAACAGGCCGGGTACGGCCGGCACGCACGCCAACCAGCCCGGGGGCGGGGCCCCCGC
>NZ_JBEPAK010000446.1:0-2291 GCF_040298565.1 Kitasatospora sp. NPDC001539
GTGAACCGAGGGTCGGCCGTCAGCACGGCGCCGCACGAGGGGCAGGGCGAACCGTGGGCGGGTCGGTCGGGGGCTGTCTCAACGGGTGTGCCCCGCCCCCTGACGCCCCGGGCCCGGCATCACTCCGCCCCTGCCTGCCCGGGCCGGCCCCCGCACCCCCGGCCCCTCGCGACGCCCCCACCCGCGTCCCGCGGCCACGCCCCCCCGTAGTGCCCCGTCCATGTCAATCACGCCGGGAGCGAGTGCGCGATGATGGAGTCGGCCCCGAGGCCGCGGGCACCGAGCGGTGTGACCCGCGACACGAAGGGCATGCGTAACACTTGACGAGCAGCAGCGATGTGTCCTGAGCGGAAGCAGCTCCGGAATACCCCAACATGCCAGAATGCTGTGTTGGTCTGCGGCGCTGCTGCCGTCCTGCAAACCCAGTCCTCAAGCCCGAGTCGGTCGGAATCGACACCGCGCGTCCGAAGCGCGATCTCCTTCCCCGCCCGCTCGGGCGGCCGGTACGGGTTCGAGTCCACTCATCGTCCGAGAGGTTGTTCGTGTCGGCCAGCACATCCCGTTCGCTTCCCCCCGAGATCGCCGAGTCCGCGGCTCTGCTGGCGCTCATCGAGCGGGGCAAGGCCCAGGGGCAGATCGCCGGTGACGACGTGCGCCAGGCGTTCGAGGCGGACCAGATCCCGGTCACCAAGTGGAAGAACGTCATGCGCAGCCTCAACCAGGTGCTGATTGAGGAGGGGGTGGACCTCATGGTCAGCGCGGCCGAGCCGGCCGGCGCCAAGCGCAAGAGCGTGGCCGCGAAGAGCCCCACCAAGCGCACCGCCACCAAGGCTGTCACCACCCGGACCCCGGCCGCCCCGTCGGCTCCGACCAAGCCGCCCGTGCGGATCGCCCCCGGTGCGCCCGTCGCGGCTCCGGCCGTCGCGGCCGCCGCTGCGGCCCCCGCTCCCACGGTCTCCGCCGAGATCACCGTCGAGGAGGCGGCCGTCGCGGTCGCCGAGGTGAAGGCGGCTCCGGCGAAGAAGGCCGCCCCGGCCAAGAAGGCCGCGGCCAAGAAGACCGCGGCGCCGGCCAAGAAGACCGCCGCGAAGAAGACCACCGCCGCCAAGGGCGCCAAGGGCGGCGACGAGGAGCTGCTCGGCGAGGAGGAGCTGCTCGAGGACGTCGCGCTGCCGGGCGACAAGGCCGAGGCCGAGGGTCCGGAGGAGGAGTCGGAGGGCTTCGTCCTCTCCGACGACGACGAGGACGACGCGCCGGCCCAGCAGGTCGCCGTCGCCGGCGCCACCGCCGACCCGGTCAAGGACTACCTGAAGCAGATCGGCAAGGTCCCGCTGCTCAACGCCGAGCAGGAGGTCGAGCTCGCCAAGCGCATCGAGGCCGGTCTGTTCGCCGAGGACAAGCTCTCGGCCGCCGACAAGCTCGCCCCGAAGCTCAAGCGCGAGCTGGAGATCATCGCCGAGGACGGCCGTCGGGCGAAGAACCACCTGCTGGAGGCCAACCTCCGTCTGGTGGTCTCGCTGGCCAAGCGATACACCGGCCGCGGCATGCTCTTCCTGGACCTGATCCAGGAGGGCAACCTCGGTCTGATCCGTGCGGTCGAGAAGTTCGACTACACCAAGGGCTACAAGTTCTCGACCTACGCCACCTGGTGGATCCGTCAGGCGATCACCCGCGCCATGGCGGACCAGGCCCGTACCATCCGCATCCCGGTGCACATGGTCGAGGTCATCAACAAGCTGGCCCGCGTCCAGCGCCAGATGCTCCAGGACCTGGGCCGCGAGCCCACCCCGGAGGAGCTGGCCAAGGAACTCGACATGACCCCCGAGAAGGTCATCGAGGTCCAGAAGTACGGCCGCGAGCCGATCTCGCTGCACACCCCCCTGGGTGAGGACGGCGACAGCGAGTTCGGTGACCTGATCGAGGACTCCGAGGCGGTCGTCCCGGCCGACGCGGTGTCCTTCACCCTGCTCCAGGAGCAGCTGCACTCGGTGCTGGACACCCTCTCCGAGCGTGAGGCCGGCGTGGTCTCGATGCGCTTCGGCCTGACGGACGGTCAGCCGAAGACGCTCGACGAGATCGGCAAGGTGTACGGGGTCACCCGTGAGCGCATCCGCCAGATCGAGTCGAAGACCATGTCCAAGCTGCGCCACCCGTCGCGCTCCCAGGTGCTGCGCGACTACCTGGACTGATCGACCGCCGCAAGCGGCACCTGCTGGGCGACGACACCGGGTCGTAGAACTCCCCGGCCGCGTTCCGCGCCTCGGTCACCCCGTCCGTCACCAGCAGCAGCG
>NZ_JBEPAK010000447.1:0-2289 GCF_040298565.1 Kitasatospora sp. NPDC001539
CCCGCTCTTCTGTTCTGTGGCCGCTCGCGGCCCCGGCCGGGCCGCCGCGCCTGCAGCCCGGGCCGGCCCCGCCCCCCCGCGGCCCGCGCCCCCCGCCCCGGCTTCGTCCCCGTCCGCCGCGCTGCGAGGATGTGAGTTCAGGAAGTTCAGCCGGCCGAACGGGGCCGGCCGGGGCCGCGGGGGACTACACCTGTATGGCGCGCCCCGGGAGAAGCAAGGGAGGAAGAACAGCATGGTGGTCACGCTCGCCAAGGGTGGGAACGTCTCGCTCACCAAGGCTGCGCCGAACCTGACGCAGGTCCAGATCGGCCTCGGCTGGTCCGCCCGTTCGACCACGGGCGCACCGTTCGACCTCGACGCGAGCGCCCTGCTCTGCGCTGGTGGGCGGGTGCTCGGTGACGAGTACTTCGTCTTCTACAACAACCTCAAGAGCCCCGAGGGCTCGGTGGAGCACCAGGGCGACAACCTCGTGGGCGGCGACGACACTGGCGACGACGAGCTGATCCTGGTCAACCTGGAGCTGGTCCCGGCCCAGGCGGACAAGGTGGTCTTCGCGGTGTCGATCTACGACGCGGAGGCCCGGCTGCAGAACTTCGGCCAGGTCCGCAACGCCTACATCCGGGTCGTCAACTCCCTCGACGGCGAGGAGATCGCGCGCTACGACCTGTCCGAGGACGCGTCCAGCGAGACCGCGATGATCTTCGGCGAGCTGTACCGGTACGCGGGCGAGTGGAAGTTCCGTGCGGTGGGCCAGGGTTACGCCTCGGGCCTGCGCGGCATCGCGCTCGACTTCGGCGTCAACGTACAGTGAGGGCGCAAAACGGACTTATCGCATCCGACTCACGATCATGAGAACAGAGGGCGGTGCGGGGGTGGCCTGACCGGGCCCGGGCCCGGTCAGGCGTCTCGGGACGAGGTCGACCCCGGCACGGCCAGAAACCCGAAAGGTAGCCAACTCCCGTGTTCCTCCGCACATTCGGCTGGTCGTTCGCGATCACCGCCATCGGCCTGGTCGCGGCCGGACTGCTCTGGGGAGCCCAAGGCTTCGGCATCGTGCTGATCCTCTCCATCCTGGAGATCTCCCTCTCCTTCGACAACGCGGTGGTCAACGCCACGGTGTTGAAGCGGATGAACCCGTACTGGCAGAAGATCTTCCTGACGGTCGGTGTGCTGATCGCCGTCTTCGGCATGCGCCTGATCTTCCCGCTGCTGGTCGTCGGCCTGACCGCGAAGCTCAACCCGGCGACGGTGATCGACCTCGCGCTGCACTCGGACAAGACCTACAACGGCCTCACCTACGGCCAGTACCTGGAAGCGGCCAACCCGGCCATCGCGGCCTTCGGCGGCGTCTTCCTGTTGATGATCTTCCTGGACTTCGTGTTCGAGGAGAAGGAGCACAACTGGCTGAGCTGGCTGGAGCGCCCGCTGGAGAAGGTCGGCAAGCTGGACGCCCTGTCCAGCGTCGTGGCCCTCGTCGCGCTGGTGCTGGCCTCCCACTTCTTCGCCGGGGAGCACGCCGAAACCGTTCTGCTGGCCGGTGTGCTCGGTCTGATCACCTACCTCGTGGTCGGCGGCCTCTCCTCGATCTTCGAGTCGGGGCTGGAGGAGGAGGCCGAGCGCGAGGAGGAGGCCGAGAAGTCCGGCAAGTCGGTCGCCCAGGTGGCCGGCAAGGCCGCGTTCTTCCTCTTCCTCTACCTGGAGGTGCTGGACGCGTCGTTCTCCTTCGACGGCGTGGTCGGCGCGTTCGCCATCTCCAACGACATCTTCCAGATCACCCTCGGCCTCGGCATCGGCGCGATGTACATCCGCTCGCTGACGGTCTTCCTGGTCCGCAAGGGCACCCTGGACGACTACGTCTACCTGGAGCACGGCGCGCACTACGCGATCGGCGCGCTGGCGGTGATCCTGCTGGTCGGGATCAAGTACCACATCCCGGAGATCGTCACCGGCCTGATCGGCGTCGCGTTCATCGGGCTGGCGCTGGCCTCGTCCATCGTGCGCAACCGGCGTGCGGGCGCGGAGGAGGAAAGGGAGCTGGTCGGCAGCAAGTAGCGGGGAACTGGTCGGCAGCAGATGGCCTGCCGGGCACGCGCGACGGCCGCCTCCGGGATTCCCGGGGGCGGCCGTTCGCGTTGCGGGGAGGGGGTGGCGCCGGTGTCCCGCGCTCCGGCGCCGGCGTCCCGCGCTCGGGCGCCGGCGTTCCGCGCTCGGGCGCCGGCGTTCCGCGCTCGGGCAAGGCCGCACACTGACCCCGCCCCCCTTAGGAGCCACCTTGACCATCCGCGTGAT
>NZ_JBEPAK010000448.1:0-2289 GCF_040298565.1 Kitasatospora sp. NPDC001539
GCGCGGACGGGCAGCCGTCCGCGCACGCGACCGGGCACTCAGCGGTAGACGCGCACGTAGTCGGCGGCCATGGTGATCGGCGCGGTCCCCTGCGGCGCCGGGTGGTACTGGCCGGCGCACACCGAGAGGTTGAGGATCAGGTACGCGGACCAGTTCGCGCCGACGCCCTTGCCGTCCGAGAAGACCTTGACGCCGTTGACGTACCAGTCGACCGAGGTGGCGCCGTAGTAGGTGCCGATGGTGACCCACTGGTCCTTCGCGATGGCGCTCGCGTCGGTGTAGTACTTCGGGTTGCCGGGGTTGACGTGGTTGGTCAGCTCCAGCAGGTTCGGGTTGTCGGGGTGGTACTCGAAGGAGTCGATCTCCCCGTTGCCGTTCTTCCAGGTCCACAGGGCCGGCCAGGCGCCGGTGCCGGAGGGCAGCTTGACCCGGGTCTCGGCGTAGTCACCGGTCTTGACCTGGAAGCCCTCGCTGGAGCCCTCGGTGGTCAGGAAGCCGGTGTTCCAGGACTGCTTGCCGTTCTCCAGGGTGGGCCCGCCGGGGGCGGCGGTGAAGGTGGCGACCCCGTTGGCGACGCTGACGTTGTTCTTGTTCAGCCAGTCGAGCTTGTTGTCGTCCGGGTTGTGGTTGCCGTACTTGTACGAGGTGCTCTTGTCGCCGACCCAGCGCTGGCCCCAGCTGATCGAGCCGTTGAACTCGTCCGACCAGGTCAGCGACTTGCCGGCGACCGGGGAGGACGGCGCCGGGGTGCTCGGGCTCGCGGTGGTGCTCGGGCTGGACGGGGTCGCCGTCGGGGTGCTCGTCGGGCTCGGAGTCGTGGTGGGCGACGGGGTGGTCGTCGGCGAGGGGGTGGTCGTCGGCGACGGGGTGGTCGTGGGGGCCGGGCTCGGCGTCGCGGTACCGGAGGCGGAGACCACCAGCTGCTGCGAGGGCAGGTTGTGCCAGGCGCCGCCCAGGTCCTGCCAGAAGCCGAACTCGGTGTACGTCCCGGCGGCCAGGGTGCGGGCGCCGCTGGTGTAGGTGAACACGCTCGGGCAGATCTGCACGTTGGTGGCGTTGCCGGGGAAGTCGAGGTTGGTCCCGCGGGCGTCGCGCACGCCGACGCCGACGGTCTTGGCGGTGAAGCAGGACGAGGAGTGCAGGCCGAGCGAGGCGGTGGTGGCCTTGCCCGCGACCATGGCGGCGGGGGCGAGCCGGTCCTGGGTGACGGTCGGGCCGGTGGCGGCCTGGGCGCCGCTGACGGACGGCAGTCCGAGCAGGCCGGCGCCGCTGATGGCGAGCGCGCCGGTGGCGGCGAGCGCGGCGTTGCGACCGCGGTGGGACGGACGGGCGTGGCGGGGCGCGCGGCGCCCACGGGCAGGCTGGTGCATGGGAGTCCTCTGCGACGCCTGCGAGGTGAGCTGTCGGATTCGGGCTGCAGTTGCCCGGCCGCCCGGGGAGCGGCTTCACCCCTAGCCGGGCCCGCGCGCGAGAGCGCACGGGCCGGGCGCTGACCTTGGTTCCCCCGCTCCCGTCCGCTGTCGTGCTCGGCTGCCCGCCGGCGGGTGGACAGGACTCGGCGTCCCGGCGGCGGGGTCCGCGAGGGCGGACGACCCGTTGCAGGCTAGGCAGGTGCTCCGTGAACGGACAACTCCATCGAGCCGGTTGTCGCACAGCTCACAGTGGTGTCGATCAACGACGCTGGGTGGCGGCCGGGTTGGCCGATCGCGCTGATCGGCCGGGCCGGTGGGGCGGCCGTACCGCACGGCGCCGGCTCGGCGCTCCTTGGCCGGAAGCGGACGGTGTCGCGGCGCGGGACGCCCGAGTCGGACCGGTCGGATAAATTGGAGTCCTGACGTTTTACGCCGTGCACAAGTGTCCGCCCCATGAGCCATGAGGCCGTGAGCCCATCGAAAAGAGGTCCCGCCCCACCATGACCGCGCCCCTGCCCGCCTTCGCCGGCCGCACCTACCTCTTCCGGGCCGACAACGGCGCGGCCTTCCGCAACACCTACTCGGCCGACGGCAAGCGGCTGCGCTGGGAGGGCCTCGGCGAGTCGGCGGGCCAGTGGGAGGACGTGCTGCTGCACGTCGCCGAGGTGGCCCCGGAGGTCTACTTCGTCAGTTGGACGGAGCAGAGCGGGATCACCGTCAGCCACGTGATGGACCTCAACCAGCTGACCGTGCGGGCCTTCTGGACCTTCGAGGGCGAGGGCGGCCGGGTCGGGCAGCTGCACACCGGGACGCTGGAACGGCTGGCCTGAGACGCGCCGGGCGTGAGCGGCCCCCGAACCGGCTCGGTTCGGGGGGC
>NZ_JBEPAK010000449.1:0-2272 GCF_040298565.1 Kitasatospora sp. NPDC001539
TGGAACACGCCGCCGTGCAGCGGGCGCGGGCGGATCCGCAGGCCGTCCTCGGTCTCGCTGACGTCGCCGCCGAGGTCGTTGATCTCCTTGGCGAGTCACGCAGGTAGTACAGCTTGGCGCGGCGAACCGCACCGCGGGTCACGACCTCGATCTTCTCGACGACCGGGGTGTGCACCGGGAAGGTACGCTCCACGCCGACGTTGAAGCTGACCTTGCGGACGGTGAAGGTCTCACCGATGCCGGAGCCGTGGCGGCGGATGACGATGCCCTGGAAGACCTGGACACGGGAGCGGTTGCCCTCGATGACCCGGACGTGGACCTTCAGGGTGTCACCGGCGCGGAAGGCCGGGATGTCGGTGCGCAGCGAGGCCGCGTCGACAGCAGCGAGCTTGTTGCTCATGTTGCTCTCCATCGCAGGCGCCACGGGCCGCCCACGGAATGTCGTCACAATGGGGTCTGCTGCGGGCCGCATCGGCTGACGGCGATCCCCCCGTGGCGGGGGCGCCGGTCCACGTGCCCCTACGGGAGGGAACCAGCGACAGACAGCAGTCGCCTATTCTTCCACACCATCGCCCACGGACCGAAATCGGCCCAGCTCCTCGTCCCAGGCCAGGCCGAGGATGCTGAGCGCCTCGCGGTCCTTCTTGTCGAAGGAGCCGTACTGCCAGCGCTCGACCAGGTCGGGCCGGTTGGCCAGGGTACGGGCGAAGGCCTGCTCCCGGCGCCAGCGGGCGATCTTGCCGTGGTTGCCGCTGAGCAGCACCTCGGGCACGGTCCGGCCGCGCCACTCGGCGGGCTTGGTGAACACCGGGCCCTCCAGCAGATCGGCCATCGCGCCGGGGGCGAAGGAGTCGTCCCGGTGGGACTCGGCGTTGCCGAGCACGCCGGGCAGCAGCCGGGCGATCGCCTCGACCATCACCAGCACCGCGACCTCGCCGCCCGCCAGCACGTAGTCGCCGATCGAAACCTCGACCACCGGCATCCGGGTGGCCGCCTCCTCGATCACCCGGCGGTCGATGCCCTCGTACCGCGCGGGCGTGAACGCCAGCCAGGGGCGGCCGGCCAGCTCCTGGGCGAGTGCCTGGGTGAACGGGCGTCCGCTCGGGGTGGGTACGACCAGCGTGGGCACCTCGCCCTCGGGGCCGCCGGCCACGACCGCGTCCAGCGCCTCGCCCCACGGCTCGGGCTTCATCACCATGCCGGGGCCGCCGCCGTAGGGACTGTCGTCCACCGTGCGGTGCACGTCGTGGGTCCACTCGCGCAGGTCGTGGACGTGCACGTCCAGCTGGCCGCGGGCGCGGGCCTTGCCGACCAGCGAGATGTTCAGCGGCTCCAGGTACTCGGGGAAGATCGAGACGACGTCGATCCTCATCCCGGCCTGCACGGCCGGGGCGGCGTCCCGGTCGGCATCCGCGCCGGGCTCCGCCGGAGTCTGCTCGAACGTCACTGCGACTCCCCGGACTCGCCCGAGGCCTTGGACTCGCCCGACTCGCCCGACTCGTCCGATTCCCCCGACTCGTCCGACTCGCCCGGCTTCGCCGGTTCCTCCGTCGCCGAGCCGGCGACCTCGGCCCGCTCGGGGTCGATCAGCCCGGCCGGCGGGGTGATGACCGCCCGCTGGTTCTCCAGGTCGATGGTCGGCACGATCTGGCTCACGAACGGGACCAGCACCTCCGTCCCGTCGGCCTTCCTGACCGTGAGGAGGTCCTGGTACGGCAGGTGGACGACCTCCGTCAGCTCGCCGACCGGGGTGCCGTCGAGCAGCACCACGTCGAGGCCGATCAGCTGGTGGTCGTAGTACTCCTCCGGGTCCTCGGGCCGCTCCTCCGGGTCGACCTCGGAGATCAGCAGGGTGCCCCGCAGGGCCTCCGCCGCGTTGCGGTCCTTCACGCCGACGAAGCGCAGCAGCAGCCGGCCACTGTGCACCCGGCCGGATTCGACGGTCAGCGGTCCGACCGAGGCCGGGTCGGTGAGCAGGACGGCACCGGGGCCGAGCCGGAGTTCCGGCTCGTCGGTGCGGACCTCGACACTGACGTCCCCCCTGATGCCGTGGGCGCGGCCGATCCTGCCGACGACGAGCTGCACGGTGATCGTTCTCCTGGAGTTGCTGAGCGGGAAGGCAGAGAGAAGTGGGCTGGGACGGCCGGCGGGAGCCGGAACGGCCAGCAAAAAGGCCGACCGGGACGACATGCGTCCCGGTCGGCCTCAATCCCGACGGCGGAACGAGCACCGGCGTCAGCGAAAGTTGTCCACGACGACGAGGTCGACCCCG
>NZ_JBEPAK010000450.1:0-2232 GCF_040298565.1 Kitasatospora sp. NPDC001539
GTGCCCCCGGCGGACCGGACTCCTCGCGTTCCCCGCGCCCGGGGTGCCACGCGTCGCGGCGCCCCGCGTCGCGGGTTCCGGCCCTGCTCGCCCGTGGTCCCGCCCCCGGGCCCCGCGCCGGGGGTTCCGGCGCCCTACCCCAGGTCGGCCGTGCGCCCCAGTGCGTCCGGCTGGGTCTGCTCGATCCGGCGCAGCATCCGGGCCAGCAGGCCGCAGAGCGCCGCGCGCTCCTCGTCCGCGATGTCCTGCAGCAGCTCCTCCTCGAACACCGCCGCCATCCGCATCGACTCCAGCCACTTGTCGCGGCCGTTCTCGGTCAGCTCGATGATCACCCGCACCCGGTTGGACTCGTCCCGTTCGCGGGTGACCAGGTCCTCGGCGACCATCCGGTCGATCCGGTGGGTCATCGCGGCAGGCGTGAGGCCGAGCCGCTTGGCCAGCTCGCCGGGCCCCAGTCGGTAGGGGCTGCCGGCCACCACCAGCGCCTTGAGCACCTCCCACTCCGCGGAGGTGATTCCGAGCACAGTCAGCTGCCGGTCGTACGCCACGCCCATCCGCCGGGCGACCCGGGAGAGGGTCTGCACGATCGTCTCCACCTGGGGGTCCACGGTGGGGAATTCCCGCTGGTAGAGGGCCACCTGCTCGGCGATGCCGAGCTCCAGGGGGGTGGCCGCCGGGGGCTTGTCGGCAGCCGGCGCCGGCTTCTCCGTAGTCATGCCGACAGTGTCGCACGCGAACGTGCATCCCTTAAGCCTTTGACTCCGCATCCTTCCGGTGCTAAGACTTTATCTCGTCAAACTTTAGCTCTGAAATCTTCCGGGCTTAAGAGTTCAGCTCGAGAGTTCCGGACGATCCGGGAAGGGATGTGCACGGTGACCGGCACGGTGAAGCAGCAGAGGCAGCAGCAGCGCGGGGCGGGCGGCCCGCTGCGCCGCGTCCAGATCGGCAACGCGCTCAGTGCGTTCGGCAGCGGGTTCACGATGCCGTACATGTTCGTGTACGTGGACCAGGTGCGCGGACTGGGCTCGCTGGCGGCCGGGATGGTCTTCACCGTCTTCGCGCTGGCCGCGCTCGCCGTCCTCCCGCTCACCGGCCGCGGCATCGACAGGTACGGACCCCGACCGGTGCTGCTGGCCGGTGCCGGGCTCGCCGCCACCGGCGCGTTCGCCTTCGGGCACGCCACCGGCACCCCGGCGCTGCTGGTCTCGTCCTTCCTGTTCGGCGCGGGTGTCACCACCTGCCAGCCGGCGCTGGCCACGATGATCGTCCGCTGCTCGACGGCGGCGACCCGCTCGCACGCCTTCGCGCTGCAGTTCACCCTGGTCAACCTGGGCATGGGCATCGGCGCGCTGGTCGGCGGGCAGATCGTCGACGTCGCCGACCCGGCCAGCCTCACCCGGCTGTTCACGATCGAGGCGGCGACCTTCCTCGGCCTGGCCCTGGTCACCGGCACCGCCCGGATACCGGACGTCCAGCTCAGCGTCGTCCAGGAGCAGGCCGACGGCCCCACCGGTCTGCGCGCCCTGTTCGCCGACAAGGCGATGGTGCGGCTCTGCGTCCTCGCCGGGCTGATCTTCTTCACCTGCTACGGCCAGTTCGAGTCCGGAGTCGCGGCCTTCGCCACCGACACCGTCGGCACCGCGCCGTCCACCCTGGGCTTCGCGATCGGCGCCAACGCGCTGACCATCGTCGTCCTGCAGATGTTCATGGTGCGGATCACCGCGCGCCGCCGCCGCACCACCGCGATGGCCGCGGCCGGCCTGGTCTGGCTGGCCGCCTGGGCGATGGCCCTGGTGGCCGGTCTGATCCGGACCGAGACCATGGCCGCCACGGTCGCGATCGTCTCGATCTACGCCCTGTTCGGCGTCGGCGAGTCGCTGCTCGCGCCCACCATGGGCCCGATCGTCGCGGACCTCGCCCCGGCCCGGCTGCTCGGCACCTACAACGCCGGGTACGCCCTGGTGAAGCAGATCGCGATCGCGGTCGGCCCGGCGGTCGGCGTGCTGCTGGTCGGCTCCGGCACCTGGCCGCTCTACCTGGCGGCCATGGCCGGCTCGACGCTGCTGGTGGTCCTGCTGGCGCTGCGGCTGCGTCCGTACCTCACGGCGGAGCAGGACAACGCGGCCCCGGCGGTGGTCCGCACGCCCGTGCCGGTCCGGGCCCGGTTCAAGGGCTTCGCCCGAAAAACTTGAGCCTTTCCGTGTCAAAGTCGGCCGATGGAGCTTCTACCGC
>NZ_JBEPAK010000451.1:0-2206 GCF_040298565.1 Kitasatospora sp. NPDC001539
CGACGTCACGCACCCGGCGATGTCAGCATCCAGCATGACGAGGTCGATGCCTGCCCGTTCGGCTGTGTTGAGCCGGGCAGGCCACGTCTCCTGTCCCGCCGTACACCAGCTCGGCGATCTCGGCGAGGGCGGGGTCGTCCGCGTCGGCCGCGTGCGCCGCGCGCAGCCCGGTGATCAGCGGGTGCGCCGGGTTGATCTCCAGGATCCGCCTGACCGGGGGCACCTGCTGCCCCATCGCCCGGTACATCTTCTCCAGGGTCGGGGTCATGTCGTGGGCGTCGCCGACGATGCACGCCGCGGAGGTGGTCAGCCGCGACGACAGGCGCACCTGCTTCACCTGCTCGGAGAGGGCTTCGCCCAGCCACGGGAGCAGGGCGGCGAAGTCCTGCTCGCGCCGGGCCTTCTCGCCGTCGGCCTCCTGCTCGTCACCGGACGCCCCGTCCAGGTCGACCTGGCCCTTGGCGATGGACTGCAGGCGGTGGCCGTCGAAGGCCGGGACCTGCTCCACCCAGACCTCGTCGATCGGGTCGGTGAGGATCAGCACCTCGTACCCCTTGGCGGCGAACGCCTCCATGTGGGGGGAGTTCTCCACCACCGAGCGGGTCTCACCGGTCAGGTAGTAGATGGTGTCCTGACCCTCCTTCATGCGCCCGACGTACTCGCGCAGGGTGGTGGTCGCCTCCGGGTCGTGGGTGCTCGGGGCCGACACCAGCTCCAGCAGGGTCTCGGTGTTGTCGGCGTCCTCGACCAGTCCCTCCTTCAGCACCCGCCCGAACTGGGACCACAGCTTCCGGTAGCGCTCGGCGTCCTTGGCCTGCATGGTCTTGACGGCCCCGAGGACCTTCTTCACCAGGCGCCGGCGCACGGCCTGGATCTGCCGGTCGTGCTGCAGGATCTCGCGGGAGATGTTCAGCGACAGGTCGTGCGCGTCCACCACGCCCTTGACGAAGCGCAGGTAGTTGGGCATCAGCGCTTCGCAGTCGTCCATGATGAACACCCGCTTCACGTACAGCTGCACGCCGCCCTTGGCTTCGCGGGAGAACAGGTCGAGCGGTGCCTGCGAGGGGATGAACAGCAGCGCCTCGTACTCGAAGTTGCCCTCGGCGCGCATGTGGACGGTCTCCGCCGGGTCGAGCCAGTCGCGGCTGATCTGCCGGTAGAACTCGTGGTACTCCGCCTCGGTCACCTCGCTGCGCGGCCGGGCCCACAGCGCCTTCATCGAGTTGAGGGTGTCCATCTCCGGGGCGGCGGCCTCCGCGCCGTCGGTCGCCCCGGCACCGTCGGCGTCGGTGTCCGTCCCGGTGACCTGCGCGGTGGCGCCGGTGCGCTCGCGGGCCATCCGGATCGGCCAGCGGATGAAGTCCGAGTACTGCTTGACGATCTGGCGGATCTTCCACGCCGACAGGTAGTCGGCCAGGCCGTCCTCGCCGTCGACCGGCTTGAGGTGGAGGATCACCGAGGTGCCGACGGGCAGGCCGTCGACGGGTTCGAGCTGGTAGGTGCCCTCGCCGTCGGACTCCCACCGGGTGCCGGATTCGGTACCGGCCCGACGGGTGAGCAGGGTGACCCGGTCGGCGACCATGAACGCCGAGTAGAAGCCGACGCCGAACTGTCCGATGAGGCTCTGCGCGGCGGCGGCGTCCTTGGACTCCTTGATCTTCTCCAGCAGGCCGGCGGTCCCGGACTTGGCGATCGTGCCGATCAGCTCCACCAGCTCGTCCCGGGTCATGCCGATCCCGTTGTCGCGGACGGTCAGCGTGCGCGCCTCGCGGTCGACCTCCAGCTCGATGTGCAGGTCGGAGGTGTCGGCGTCGAGGTCGGAGTCGGTCAGCGACTCCAGCCGCAGCTTGTCCAACGCGTCGGAGGCGTTCGAGATCAGCTCGCGCAGGAAGATGTCCTTGTTGGAGTAGATCGAGTGGATCACCAACCGGAGCAACTGGCGGGTCTCGGCCTGGAACTCCAGCGTCTCGACACTGCTACCCACTCTCGGGCGTCCTTTCTGTCCCGTTTCTTCGGATGCGGACCGGCGTGCGTCGGGGCGGCCCCCCGGCCGACCGCAGGTGTCAGTGTCCCGGAGGGACGCAGGTGACGGTAGCGGGTCTCCGCCGGCTGCGGGCAATTCTCGGTGAGGCCTAGGGCCCGTCTTCAAACCCCCGTCGTGCGGCCCCCGGGCGGGCGGGGGGGCGGTGGGGGGGGTGCGTCGCAC
>NZ_JBEPAK010000452.1:0-2185 GCF_040298565.1 Kitasatospora sp. NPDC001539
CGGCCGGGGGCTTCTCGCTGGTGCGCTCAGCAGGATTCGAACCTGCAACCTCTTGATCCGTAGTCAAGTGCTCTATCCGTTGAGCTATGAGCGCAAGGAACGGGCGAACCCGATCTTGCGGAGGTTGGTGCGCTCAGCAGGATTCGAACCTGCAACCTCTTGATCCGTAGTCAAGTGCTCTATCCGTTGAGCTATGAGCGCTCGCCCCGGCGAACCGTGCCTCCGGGGCGTTGCGGGGACAACATTACATGACCTGCGACGCAGGACGAAATCGGTTGATCCGACCCCGTCCACGCCCTCTCCGGGCCGACCGGGGATCCACCCCCGGACATGCGAGGAGCCCCGCCGACAAGATCGTCGACGGGGCTCCCGTGCTGCGGAGGCTGAGGGATTTGAACCCTCGATCAGGAATAACCCCGAAACCGCATTAGCAGTGCGGCGCCATAGACCGGACTAGGCGAAGCCTCCCCACAGGGACCACGCCCGCGCGAGCGGACCCGTTCCGTGTGTCAGTGATGATGCCACAACCCTGGGGTCCGGCACCAACCACCGCCAACGTTACTAGGCGGGTCGTCCCCGTCGCAAAGAAGAATGAGATACTGCCGACTCCGGAGGAGCTGCCCTGAGCCGAGGAGACCTGTCGACGTGAGCAGCAGGCCGATCCGAGGCGCTGCTCGCCTCGCCGCCATACTCGACGCCCTGCCCGACGCGTTGTTGCTGGTGAACAGCAACGGCACCGTCGTGGACGCCAACAGCGCGGCCGTCCAGGCGCTGCAGGCGCCGGGCACCTCACTGGTCGGCATGGGCGTCCTGGGCCTGCTGCCCGAGTTCGACCCCAGCCGGATCCCCGGCTCGATGCGCCCGGCCACCCGCGACGGCGACGCCCTGGACCGCCCGGTCCGGATGACCGCCCACCGCACCGACGGCACCACCTTCCCGGTCGAGGTGTCCGGCAACGACTTCGCCGACGAGGACGGGTACACGCGCTCCCCGCTCGCCCCGTACGACCCGTACCGCGAGGGCTCGCGCTCGCCGTCCTCCTCCGACCTGCTCCTGCTGCTGGTCCGCGACCTCTCCGGCCGGCTCGGCGTCGAGGCCGAGCTGCGCCGCCAGCACAAGCAGACCGAGATGATCCTGCGGGCCGCCGCCGAGGGCGTGCTCGGCGTGGACCTCGAAGGCCGCTGCGTCCTGGTCAACCCCGCGGCCGCGCACATCCTGGAGTACCGGGCGAGCGAGCTGGGCGGGCGTGAGCTGCACCCGCTGATCCAGCACTCCCGGGCCGACGGCACCCCGCTGGCCCTCGAGGAGTCGGCGCTGCTGGACACCCTGACCTCCGGGCGCAAGCACCGGGTGCGGGGCACCGTGCTGTGGCGCAAGGACGGCCGTCCGGTCACCGTCGACCTCACCACCGCTCCCGTCCGGGACGGCGACCAGCTGGTCGGAGCGGTGATGACCTTCACCGACCGCAGCCGCGAGCTCGCCCTCATCGCCCGCAACGAGCACCTCACCGCCGTCCTGGAGAGCGAGCTCGGCGGCGCGCTGACCGCGCTGAACCAGCGGCTGGACGCGCTCGCCGCCGATCCGGCCGGACAGCTCTGGCCGGAGGCCAACTGGACCCTGCGCCGGCTCGCCGAGGAGTGCCGGCGGTTCGGGAAGCTGATCGACGGTGTCCTCGAGCACCAGCGCTCCGAGGCCGGCGAGAACGGCCCGGCGGAGACCAGGGACGCCAGGGCGGACAAGGACGGCGGGGACGCCGAGGACCGCAAGGACGGACGGAAGGCCGCGAAGCGGGTGCCGGTCGGCCTGGACGCGGTGGTCCGCCGGGCCGTCGAGGAGGCCGGCGGGCTGGTCGGCCCGGGCCGGGTGCGGTTCTCCGTGCACGCCGCCGCCGTCGAGGTGATCGCCGACGAGCGGCGGCTCGCCCAGGCGCTGGCCCACCTGGTCGCCGACGTCAGTGGCATCGGGCTGTCGCTGGACGCCCCCGCCGCCGCCTCGCCCGGCCTGGCCGTACCCGGTCTGGCCGGCCCCGGGATGCCCGTGCCCGGGCTGGGCGCCCCGGGGCTGGGCGGCCCCGCCGCGCCGAGCGCCGCCCCCGAACCGCCGACCGTGGTGCTGGCCGCCGCCCAGCGCGGCGACGTCGCCCGGGTCGAGATCCGCGGCCCCGGCATCGGCGGCAGCCCCGTCC
>NZ_JBEPAK010000453.1:0-2162 GCF_040298565.1 Kitasatospora sp. NPDC001539
GGCACCGCGCCCCGGCCGGCCGCCCGCTGTTCCGGCAGCGGGCGTCACCGTGTTTCACCGGCCCGCCGCACCGGGCCGACCGGCCTCTCCCGCAGTGCGCACCGCCCACTCGACCACCCCGTCCGGGATCGGGCGGGTCGCGAAGTGGCGCACGGTCCGCCGCTGCGCCATCACGTCGTGGAAGGCCTTGCTGCGGGCCTCGGCCTCGTGGGCCGGCACCGTCATCGGGGTGAGCGGGACGGTCGGGTACGGCGTCCCGGTGGCGTCCCGGCCTGTGCTGTCAACCATGGTGCACAGCACAGCAGATGACGGCCCGTCCGGGAAGAGGTCGAGACCAGTCGCCGGATGCGGCGGGAGCCCGCGGAGCCCCCGCCGCGGTCGGGCTACAGCTCGTGCACCCGCCCGTCCCGGACCTCGATCCGCCGGTTCACCGCCACGGTGTCCAGCATCCGCCGGTCGTGGGTGACCAGCAGCAGGGTCCCGGTGTACGAGCCGAGCGCGGCCTCCAGCTGCTCGATCGCCGGCAGGTCCAGGTGGTTGGTGGGCTCGTCCAGCACCAGCAGGTTGACCCCGCGCGCCTGCAGCAGCGCCAGCGCGGCCCGGGTCCGCTCGCCGGGGGAGAGGGTGCCGGCCGGGCGCAGCACGTGCGCCGCCTTGAGGCCGAACTTGGCCAGCAGGGTGCGCACCTCCTCCGGGGTGAACTCCGGTACGGCGGCCGCGAAGGCCTCGGCCAGCGACTCCCCGCCGAGGCCCTGCCCGGTCCTGAAGATGTGCCCGCGCGCCTGGTCCACCTCGCCGACCACCACGCCGGAGCCCAGGGAGGCGCTGCCGCCGTCGAGTTCGAGCCGGCCGAGCAGGGCGGCCAGCAGCGTGGACTTGCCCGCGCCGTTGGCGCCGGTGATGGCGATCCGGTCGGCCCAGTCGATCTGCAGGTCCACCGGGCCGAAGGTGAAGTCGCCGCGCCGCGCCACGGCCCCGCGCAGGGTGGCGACCACCGAGCCGGAGCGCGGAGCGGTGGCGATCTCCATCCGCAGCTCCCACTCCTTGCGCGGCTCCTCGACCACCTCCAGCCGCTCGATCATCCGCTGGGTCTGCCGGGCCTTGGAGGCCTGCTTCTCGGTGGACTCGGCCCGCATCGCGCGGCCGATCTTGTCGTTGTCGGAGGACTTGCGGCGGGCGTTGCGCACGCCGTGCTCCATCCAACCGCGCTGCATCCGGGCACGGGCCTCCAGCCCGGCCCTGGTGTCGGCGTACTCCTCGTACTCCTCGCGGGCGTGCCGGCGGGCCACCGCCCGCTCCTCCAGGTACGCCTCGTAACCGCCGCCGTAGAGGTTGATCTGCTGCTGGTGGAGGTCCAGCTCCAGCACCTTGGTCACGGTGCGGGCCAGGAACTCGCGGTCGTGGCTGATCAGCACGGTGCCGGCGCGCAGGCCCTTGACGAAGGCCTCCAGCCGCTCGAGACCGTCCAGGTCGAGGTCGTTGGTGGGCTCGTCCAGCAGGAACACGTCGTAGCGCGAGAGCAGCAGCGAGGCCAGGCCCGCGCGGGCGGCCTGACCGCCGGAGAGCGCCGTCATCGGCAGGTCGAGGGAGACCTTCAGGCCGAGCGAGTCGGCGACCTCCTCGGCCCGCTCCTCGAGGTCGGCGCCGCCGAGGTCCAGCCAGCGGTCCAGGCTCGACGCGTAGGCGTCGTCGGCGCCCGCCCGGCCCTCGACCAGGCCCTCGGTGGCCTCGTCCAGCGCCGCCTGGGCGGCCGCGACCCCGGTGCGCCGGGCCAGGAAGTCGCGCACCGACTCGCCCTCCCGCCGCTCCGGCTCCTGCGGCAGGTGGCCGACCGTGGCGCTCGCCGGGCTGAGCCGCAGCGAGCCGGCCTCGGGGGTGTCCAGGCCCGCCAGCAGGCGCAGCAGGGTGGACTTGCCGGCGCCGTTCACGCCGACCAGCCCGATCACGTCGCCCGGGGCGACCACCAGGTCCAGGCCGGAGAAGAGGATGCGTTCGCCGTGGCCGGCGCTGAGGTCCTTGACTACGAGTGTGGCGCTCATGATGGAGCCGATTGTAGGAGGAGCGGGGTCGGCGGCGGAAAAGCCCGGGGGCCGCGACGATCGGTGCCCGCTGCGGTCGGGTGCCGGTCGCCGGGTGACGGGGGAACGGGTGCGGGAACGGGG
>NZ_JBEPAK010000454.1:0-2092 GCF_040298565.1 Kitasatospora sp. NPDC001539
CCGGCGGCGGGGGGGGGGCATCCGGGCAACAACCCCCTACCGCCGCCACCCTTGCGCCGCCGGCGCCCCCCCCGCACGCGGGGGCGGGCGGCCGCCGGCCTTCGACAAGACCGCCTACAAGGGTCGCAACGTCGTTGAGCGCTGCTTCGCCAGACTGAAGCAGTTCCGGGCCGTGGCCACCAGGTTCGACAAGCTGGCCAAGCGCTACCGGGCCGGCGTCGTTCTCGCTTCGCTGATCCTGTGGCTGCGAGCCGAGGAGCAATGACCCACCACAAGATCAATTGCGAGACACGGCCTAGTACCGCATCGGGCAACCTTCGCCTCGTTGTGACGTGCCGTCCGGTTGCTGTGCCGGGTGGCGCTGGACCGCCAGAATGATCACGTGGCTGAACGCGTGCGGCTTCGTGAGATCGCCACCGCCTTGCGCCACTTCGCCTTCGACGGAACCGACCATTCCAGCCACAAGGCCGGCCCAGGGCAGCATGATCCGCCGCTACATCCTCTGGCGGAACAAGCACGCCGCCGATGAGCGCCTTCGCACCGTGGCCAGCCGGGCGAACGTCGCCCGAACCGCCATCCCGGGCAGCGTCAAGTCACTCTTCTCCGGCGTCCGATCCGACTCGGCGGACGTACCAGTCCGAGCTGAAATCTGCCTGCAGGACCACTTCGTCCCGGCGGAGGTAGTCGGCGTCATGAAGGACGACTCCGCTCACCACGAAGTGGTGGACGCCCGAGTCGACCGAGTCCCTCATCTCGCCCGACCTCGGACGCAGCGGCACGTCGATACGTACCGGGTCTCGGCAGGCAATCCGCTGAGAGCCTCGAGTAGCTCCCCCGCCGTCAGCTCCACGGTCTCGTGCCGGTAGCGCTCTATCTCCATGTCATCGGTCATGCGGCACAGGATACGAGCAGAAGTCCTCGACCATCCGGTATTGATCAGCTCTTGCCCGGCAGCATCAGCAGAGCAAACGTTGCTTGATGCGGCACTAGGTTCTACCCGGCGGAAACACCGCGAGCACTACTTCGGCGAAGAGCTGACGTTCGCGGATGCGGACGCGATCCTGTCGATGTGGCGGGAGCTCTGCCCGAACCTGGTCGACAGCCGGCTACCGGTGTGGATTCGCATCCTCGCCTATCGGCCCGTGCTGTTGCAGAGGCCCGATGAGCCAGCTCTCCTGCGAGAAGCGGCACAGAACCCATGGCTCCACGGTCCGGACCGGGACGACAGCGCGGGGGAGCTCGCGCAACGAGCCGGCGAGCTGGAAGTCGGCTGACGGGGGCAGCCCGGCAGAGCGTGGACGGCAGTCGGATCGAGGTCAACGGTCACGGTGTCGGTGAAGACGTAGGCGGGCTGACGGTGTGCTTGATGTCTGCGCAGGTAGCGCTGGTTCCGGCGACAGCTGTAGGCCTTGGAACTTCTGACGGAATGCCCAGCCTTGAGGCCCGGGCCGGGCGGGAGCGAACGCGGTTGCTAGTGTCTGGGCGTGACCTTGACTGACCTCCGCACTGGCTTTCGTGATGACGAGCAGCGGCGGCGCGTCCGGAGGGTCATTCATGATCGCCTCGCGGACGATCGCGACCCGCAGGAATGCCGCTTCCTCATGCGGCTCTGGTGGCAACTGGTCATGTCGTACCAGGAGGTGTCGATGGACGAGCTCAGTCGGAACATCGGTAAGCCGAAGCTGGACGTGATCGAGGCGCTGATCAGTGCCATCAGGTCGTCGCATACCGAGATCGATGCCTGGGTTGCCACCACCGAACGCTCCTTCCCAGTGATCCAGGATCGCGGGTTCAAAGCCGCCCGGAGTGCCGATAGTTAACACGGCTGGGTCTCATCTTCAGCCGCCGCCAGCAGAGGGTGCTGCAAGCGAGGTTGAGGAGGGCCTCGTGGATGTCGTTTCGGATCTCCCAGCGGGTCCCTAGGCGACGGAACCAGTGCAGGTGAGCGAACGCACGCTCCACGGCCCATCGTTGTGCTCCGAGCCCGGAATTGTGTTCGGTGCCCCGCCGGGTGATCTGAGGTCGTAGCTCGCGCAGGGGTGGTGTTCCCACGCGTCTTCGCCCGGCGCAGGAAGTCGGCAGGACCGACTTC
>NZ_JBEPAK010000455.1:0-2080 GCF_040298565.1 Kitasatospora sp. NPDC001539
CCACTTGGCCGACTTGTAGAAGTACATCGGTGCCACGTAGAGGCGCACCGGGCCGCCGTGGGCGTGCGGGATCGGGGCGTCCTGCAGCTTGAGCCTTCGGGACCCGCACGATCAGCGCGTCGCCCTGGCCGCCGCCGCCGCACAGCGCGGCCGCGCCGACGCCGCCGCCGCGGCGCTGCAGCTCCAGGGCGAGGGTCAGCACCACGCGGGCGCCGGACATGCCGATCGGGTGGCCGAGCGCGATGGCGCCGCCGTTGACGTTGACGATGTCGGAGGAGACGCCCAGGTCCTTCATCGACTGGTGGGCGACGGCCGCGAACGCCTCGTTGATCTCGATCAGGTCGAGGTCGGAGACCTCCAGGCCCTCCTTGGCCAGCGCGTGCTTGATCGCGTTGGACGGCTGCGACTGCAGCGAGTTGTCCGGGCCGGCCACGTTGCCGTGGGCGCCGATCTCGGCGATCCAGGTCAGGCCCAGCTCCTCCGCCTTGGCCTTGCTCATCACGACCACGGCGGCGGCGCCGTCGGAGATCTGCGAGGAGGTGCCGGCGGTGATGGTGCCGTCCTTGGTGAACGCCGGGCGCAGCTTGGCCAGGCCCTCCACGGTGGTGTCGGCGCGGATGCCCTCGTCCTGGCTGAACAGCACCGGCTCGCCCTTGCGCTGCGGGATCGCGACCGGGACGATCTCGGCGTCGAAGACGCCGTCGGCCTGCGCCTTGGCGGCGCGCTGGTGCGAGGCGGCGGCGATCTCGTCCTGCACCTCGCGGGCGATGCCCAGGCGGGTGTTGTGCCGCTCGGTGGACTCGCCCATCGGGATGTTCTCGTAGGCGTCGGTCAGGCCGTCGTGGGCCATCGCGTCGAGCATCTCGATCGCGCCGTACTTGTAGCCCTCGCGGGACTTCGGCAGCAGGTGGGGCGCGTTGGTCATCGACTCCTGGCCGCCGGCCACCACGATGTCGAACTCGCCGGCGCGGATCAGCTGGTCGGCCAGCGCGATGGCGTCCAGGCCGGAGAGGCAGACCTTGTTGATGGTCAGCGCGGGGACGTTCATCGGGATGCCGGCCTTGACGGCGGCCTGGCGGGCCGGGATCTGGCCGGCGCCGGCCTGCAGCACCTGGCCCATGATCACGTACTGGACCTGCTCACCCGTGATCCCGGCCCGCTCCAGCGCGCCCTTGATCGCGAAGGCGCCGAGCTCGGCACCGGAGAAGCCCTTGAGGGAGCCGAGCAGTCGACCCATCGGGGTCCGCGCACCGGCAACGATCACAGAGGTGGTGTTGGTCATGGGACGAGCCCCTTCGCACGTCGTGGCCAGGTGAGGATGCGCTCAATGTACTGACCCGTTTTCCGCCCGTCACCGGAGCGACGGTGTGATCGAGCGCACTGGCACCCTCCAGTCAACACCGTGTCAACACGATCCGGGTGAACCCGGCCGCGTGTGAGCAGACTCGCACGTCCGCCGCTGGCGCCGGCTCGGCGCCATGCGCTGCACTGGGTGCCACCTTCATCCCTACCCGCTCCGGAGGTCGCCGTGCTGACCCGTATCGACCACATCGGCATCGCCTGCCGAGACCTCGACAAGACGGTCGAGTTCTACCGCGCCACCTACGGCTTCGAGGTGTTCCACAGCGAGGTCAACGAGGAGCAGGGCGTGCGCGAGGCCATGCTCCGGATCAACGGGACGGACGACGGCGGCGCCTCGTACCTCCAGCTGCTGGAGCCCACCCGGCCGGACTCCACGGTGGCCAAGTGGCTGGAGAAGAACGGCGAGGGCGTGCACCACATCGCCTTCGGCACCGCCGACGTGGACGGCGACGCCGAGGCGATCCGGGGCAAGGGCGTCCGGGTCCTCTACGACCAGCCGCGGATCGGCTCGATGGGCTCGCGGATCACCTTCCTGCACCCCAAGGACTGCGGCGGGGTGCTCACCGAGCTGGTCACCTCGGCCGAGCCGGGCGCGCACGGCGAGCACTGAGCGCCGGGTACCGGGAGCACCGGGTCGGGCCCGGTGGAGCCGCTCGTACGGGCTGCACCGTCTGGGCGCCGACCCCGCAACCCGCCTCCAGCACCCGGCTGCCCGCCG
>NZ_JBEPAK010000456.1:0-2051 GCF_040298565.1 Kitasatospora sp. NPDC001539
GCCGTGGGCACCCGCACGCCCTGACGGGATGCCATGACCCCGGGGAGATGTCCCGTTCGCGGGACATTCGGCGGACATCAGCGGTCTTGTCCCCCAGGCCCGAAGCCCTGACGACCCGTTCCGTACAGCCCTGGTCAACCCATGGTTAACATGGACCCGTCAACGCCGTTCATCTGGTACTTCTAGCTTCTAGCCGCCGCGCCGCTGGAAGCTACGCGCGTCACGGCGCCCACTCCTGACCCAGATGACGATGACGTCGAGGTACCAACCATGCACGCAGTTCCCAGCCGCCGGCGGCTCCGCCACGGTGCCGGTCTGATCGGCGCGGCCTGCCTGACCGCCTTCGCCGGCGCGCCCGCCGCCCTCGCGGCCGACGGCCCGCAGACCGCCACGCCGATCAAGCACCTGGTGGTGATATTCCAGGAGAACGTCTCCTTCGACCACTACTTCGGCACCTACCCGAACGCGGCCAACACCCCCGACGACAAGGTCAGGTTCACCGCCAAGCCCGGCACCCCCAAGGTCGACGGCCTCACCGACGACCTGCTGCACAAGAACCCCAACCGGAACAACCCGCAGCGCCTCGGCCCAGCCCAGGCCGTCACCTGCGACCAGGACCACACCTACAAGGACGAGCAGCTCGCCGTCGACGGCGGCAAGATGGACAAGTTCGTCGAGCACACCGACATCGAGAACTGCAAGGCCCCGATGTACACCGCGCCCGGCCTGGTGATGGACTACTACGACGGCAACACCGTCACCGGCATGTGGAACTACGCCCAGCGCTTCGCGATGAGCGACAACTCCTTCGGCACCAACTACGGGCCCTCCACCCCGGGCGCGATCAACCTGATCTCCGGTCAGACCCACGGCGGCTACCCGGTGGACCCGAAGACCGGCCAGAAGACCACCGACGCCTACGTGGTCGCCTCGCCCGACGCCAACGGCGTGGGCACCGTCATCAACGACCCGGACCCGGGCTACGACGAGTGCTCCAACCCGCAGCACAACCAGCTGGTCATGACCGGCAGGAACATCGGCGACCTGCTCAACGAGAAGGGCGTCAGCTGGGGCTGGTTCCAGGGCGGCTTCAAGCCGACCGGCACCAAGGACGGCAAGGCCGTCTGCGGCGCCGCGCACGACAACATCGTCGGCGCCTCGCAGACCGACTACAACCCGCACCACGAGCCCTTCCAGTACTACAGGTCCACGGCGAACCCGAAGCACCTGGCGCCCAAGGACGTGAGCGAGATCGGCCACGACGGCCAGGCGAACCACCAGTACGACCTGACCGACTTCGACGCCGCCCTCCAGCACGGCGACCTGCCCGCCGTGAGCTACCTGAAGGCCGCCAACTACCAGGACGGCCACGCCGGATACTCCGACCCGCTGGACGAGCAGCACTTCGTCGTCGACACCCTGAACAAGCTGCAGAAGTCCAAGGACTGGGCCTCCACCGCCGTCGTCATCGCCTACGACGACTCGGACGGCTGGTACGACCACAAGTTCGCCGAGCCCGTCAACGGCTCGCGCGACGGCGCCAACGACGGCCTCAGCGGCGCTGGCCAGTGCGGCAAGGACGCCGGCTGGGGCGGCTACGCCGACCGCTGCGGCTACGGCCCGCGCCTGCCGCTGCTGCTCGCCTCCCCGTACGCCAAGTCCAACTTCGTCGACCACACCCAGACCGACCAGACCTCGATCCTTCGCTTCGTCGAGGACAACTGGAAGACCGGCCGGATCGGCGACCACTCCTTCGACGACCACGCCGGCTCCATCGAGGGCATGTTCGACTTCAAGAACGCCCAGCCGGCCACGCTGATCCTCGACCCGACCACCGGCCAGCCCGCCGGCGGCGACTCGACCCCGACCGACCGGCCCACCGGCGGTTCCTCGGCCACCACCCCGGCCGCCCCGGCAACCACCGGCGGCAACCCGGCCACCGGCACCGCCACCGTCGCGGGCGCCACCAGCAGCACCGGAGGCCCCGCGCAGGCCCCGGCCGCGGCGGCGCGCGGGGAGGGCGCGCGCGCCCGGTCTCCGCGCGCCTCCAA
>NZ_JBEPAK010000457.1:0-2030 GCF_040298565.1 Kitasatospora sp. NPDC001539
CGCGCGGCGGGGGTGCGCCCGGGGGGGGGGGGGGGGGGGGGGGCGCCCCCCGCCCCCCCCCCCGCCGTTGCGCGTCAGACCGGCACACCCGCCTTGACCACGTGCCTGAGGTGCTTCTCCGGGCGGGTCAGCACGGTGAGGTCGGCGAGCGGGTCGCCGTCCACGACGAGCAGGTCGGCGTGGGCTCCGGGGGCCAGGGTGCCGATCTCCCCCGCCATTCCGAGCAGGCGGGCGGCCGTGGTGGTCGCCGAGCGCAGCACGTCCGCGGCCGGCTGCACCTGGGCGCGCAGCGTGAACTCCTCGAGCTGGGCGGGGTGCAGCGGTCCCAGCAGGTCGCTGCCGTAGACCAGGTTGACGCCCGCGCGGTGGGCGCGCTCGAGGGCGGCCAGGCCCTGGTCCCGGACCTCGGCGAGCTTGCCGACGGAGGCCGGCGGCAGGCCCGAGGCGGCGCCGAGCCTGGCGGTCTGCTCGTAGGCGACCAGGGTGGGCACCAGGAAGGCGTCCTTCTCCAGCAGCAGGTCGACGGTGGAGTCGTCCAGCAGGTTGCCGTGCTCGACGCACCGCACGCCGGCCCGCAGGGCCCGGTCGATCGCGCGCGGGTGGTAGGCGTGCACGGTCACGTAGCGGTTGTGGTTCTCCGCCTCCTCGACCGCAGCCCGGATCTCCTCCTCGCTGTACTGGACGGCGGCGATCTCGTCGTGCGGGGAGGCGACGCCGCCGGAGAGCAGCACCTTGAGGTGCTTGGCGCCCTTGCGGAACTCGTCCCGGGCGGCGGCGCGCACGGCGTCCACGCCGTCGGCGATCCGGGCGAAGTCGGGGCGGGCCTGGCAGCAGGGCACCGAGTCGCTGCCGAGCGGGCGCAGGTCGCCGTGGCCGCCGGTCTGGGAGAGCGCCTTGCCGCCGTGCAGCAGGCGGGGCCCGAGCGCCAGGCCCTCGGTGAGGGCGCGGGCCATGCCGTGGTCGGCGCCGCCGACGTCGCGGACGGTGGTGAAGCCGCGGCGCAGCATCCGCTCGGCCTCGGCCAGCGCGCGGACGGTCGCGTAGCCGGGGCTCCAGTCGGCGACGTCGCGCAGGTCGAGCGAGGTGACCAGCAGGTGCACGTGGGCGTCGATCAGGCCGGGCAGCACGGTGGCGCCGGCGGCATCGATGATCCGGGCGTCCTCGGGGGCGGCGGGCGGGCGTCCGGTGCCGGTGGCGGTGATCCGGCCGTCGGCGGCCTCCAGCCAGCCGCGGTCGGTGCGGGTGCCGTCCTCGGGGTGGAGCAGGTGGGCGCCGGTGATCAGCAGGCGGTTCGGTCGGCTCATGGTGGTCGTCCCCTCCGGTTCAGTACGGGCCGTATTGAATACGACCTGTACTGAATACACCATGTACCGTTCTCCCGTGAACCCGCCCCCGGCCGAAGCCGCCACCCCCCGACCGCCCCGCCGCCGCGCCCACACCCGGGCCCGGCTGATCGCCGCGGCGAGCGAGCTGTTCCTCACCGTCGGCTTCGCCCGCACGAGCATCGAGGACGTCTGCGCCGCGGCCGGCTACACCCGCGGCGCCTTCTACTCGAACTTCAGCGGCAAGGAGGACCTGCTGCTGGCCCTCTTCGACGACCAGGCGGCCGCGCGGATCGCCGAACTGGAGGAACTGGCGGCCGCCTGCGAGGCGTTGGCGCCGCAGGAGCGGGCCCGGCGGCTGGTGGGCGCCCTGCTGCGGGTCGAGCCCGCCGAGACCGGCTGGATCCTGCTGTTCCTGGAGTTCAGGCTGGTCGCCGCCCGGTCGGAGGCGCTGGCCGAGCAGGTCGCCGCGCACGACCGGGCGGTCGCGCGGGCCCTGGCGGACGTCCTGCTGCGGACGCTGCCCGGGCTGGTGCCCGCGGGCGCCGGCGCCGAACAGGCGGCGGCCGTGATCCTCGCGGCCCGCGAGGGGCTGCTGGCGCGGACGGCGGCCGGCGGGGCGGCGGCCGGGGAGCTGCTGGCCGCGACGGAGGCGGTGCTGTCGGGCTTGCTGGGGAGTTGACGGAACGCCGGAGGGGCGGCGCCCGT
>NZ_JBEPAK010000458.1:0-2004 GCF_040298565.1 Kitasatospora sp. NPDC001539
GCCGCCTGGCCGCCGACGGCGCCACCGTGATCGGCGCGGACATCGACGCCCAGCGACTGGACTCGGCACTCGACGCCACCCGCGTCGCGGTCCGCGGCGCCAAGGTCAGCGGCCAGGTGATCGACCTCCTCGACCCGCAGGAGGTCCACGACTGGGCCGACCACCTGGAGGCCGAGCACGGCCACGTCGACGGCCTGTTCCACCTGGTGGGCGGCTGGCGCGGCAGCAAGACCTTCTTCGACACCCGCCTGGACGACTGGGACTTCCTGCACGACACCGTCGTGCGGACCCTCCAGCACACCTCGCTGGCCTTCCAGCCCGCGCTGGTCCGCAGCCAGGCCGGCCGCTACGCGATGATCTCCGCCTCGGCCGCGCACAAGCCCACCGCGGGCGGCGCCGCCTACGCGGCCGCCAAGGCCGCCACCGAGGCCTGGACCCTCGCCATGGCCGACTCCTTCAAGAAGGAGACCACCTCCCCGGACGGTGAGCCCACCGCGGCGGCTGCCATCCTGGTGATCAAGGCGTTGGTCAGTCCCGAGATGCGGGCCGAGAAGCCGGAGGCGAAGTTCGCCGGCTTCACCGACACCGCCGACCTCGCCGGCCACCTGGCGGGCCTCTGGGACCGCCCCGCAGCAGAACTGAACGGACAGCACCTGTGGCTGACAGCCCGATGACCGAGCTCACCCGAACGGACGCGGTACGGCGGCACGACCCCGCCGTCCGCGGCTTCGCCAGCGACAACTACGCCGGCGTCCACCCGGAGGTCCTCGCCGCGATCGCCCTCGCCAACGGCGGCCACCAGGTCGCCTACGGCGAGGACGACTACACGGCGCACCTCCAGGACGTCTTCCGCCGCCACTTCGGCGACAAGGCCGAGGCGTACCCCGTCTTCAACGGCACCGGCGCCAACGTGGTCGCCCTCCAGGCGCTCCTGCCGCGCTGGGGCGCCGTGGTCTGCGCCGAGACCGCCCACATCCACGTGGACGAGGGCGGCGCCCCGGAGAAGATGGGCGGCATCAAGCTGCTCACCGTCCCCACGCCGGACGGCAAGCTCACCCCCGAGCTGCTCGACCAGCAGGCCTGGGGCTTCGGGGACGAGCACCGCGCGCAGCCGCTCGCGGTCTCCATCACCCAGAGCACCGAGCTCGGCACCCTCTACACCGCCGACGAGATCCGCGCGATCACCGAGCACGCCCACGAGCTGGGCATGCTGGTCCACGTCGACGGCTCCCGCCTGGCCAACGCGGCCGCCTCGCTCGGCCTGCCGCTGCGCGCCTTCACCACCGACGTGGGCGTGGACGTCCTCTCCTTCGGCGGCACGAAGAACGGTCTGCTCTTCGGCGAGGCCGTGGTGGTGCTCAACCCGGAGCGGGTGCGCAACATCAAGTACCTCCGCAAGACCTCGATGCAGCTCGCCTCGAAGATGCGCTTCCTCTCGGTGCAGTTCGAAGCGCTGCTCTCGGGCGACCTCTACCTGCGCAACGCCGCCCACGCCAACGCTATGGCCAGCCGGCTGGAGGCGGCGGTCCGCAAGATCGACGGCGTCGAGGTCGTTCGCCCCGTCCAGGCGAACGCGGTCTTCGCCGTCCTCCCGCGCGAGGTGAGCGAGCGGCTGCAGAAGCGTTACCGCTTCTACTTCTGGAACGAGCACACCGGAGAAGTCCGCTGGATGTGCGCGTACGACACCTCGGAGGCCGACATCGACGCCTTCGCGGCGGCCATCGCCGAGGAGATGGGCCGCGCCTGACGGCCCGCCGACCGCTGATCGTCCCGTCCCGCGACTGCGGGGCGGGACGATTTGCACGGGGCGGGCCGGTGCCCGTACAGTTCCGGAGTCGCCGCGGGAGACCGGGCGACAAGGCGGAAAGCGAATCCGATGAATGAAACTCCGGAAAACGGAGCGGAAAACATCTGATAAGCTGGAAACACGAAAGAACGAAGCGCCCGGAGGGCCCGCTGGAAGGCGGCCTGAAGGAAGTGTCCGTTCCTTGAGAACTCAACAGC
>NZ_JBEPAK010000459.1:0-1967 GCF_040298565.1 Kitasatospora sp. NPDC001539
GCCCAGCACGGCCACGCCCTCGTCGATCTCGGCCGGGGAACGGGCCGCGTAACCGAGGACCAGGCCCGGTGGCTGGGGGCCGCCCTGCTCGCCCTCGGCGGCGGCGCGGTCTACCTCGCCCGCCGCAAGCGCGGCCGCCGCGCCTGAGTCCTGCGTGCTCGACCCGCGACACCGCCGGGCCCTCCCCCGAGGGGCCCGGCGGTGTCCGTCCTTCCGGCGGCACGCACCGGCGGCCCCGCCGACCGGCGCGGGTCACCGCCGGCGGCAGGTCAGCGGCCGAGCGCGGTCTCCCGGGTCATCCGGGACAGCTTCTCCGGGTTGCGCACCGCGTACAGGCCGGTGATCAGGCCCTCGTCCAGGCGCAGCGCCAGCACGGTGTCCACCTCGCCGTCCACGCGGGACACCAGCGCCGGGCGGCCGTTGACCTGTTCGATCGTCAGCGAGACCGGCAGCCGGGAGATCCGGCACAGCAGCGCGGCCACCGACTCGGCGCCCACCACGGGGGCCGGCGCCGCCTGGACCACTCCCCCACCGTCGCCCAGCAGAACGGCGTCGGGTGCGAGGAGGCCGAGCAGGGCCCGCAGGTCGCCGGTCTCGACGGCGCGCCGGAAGGCCGTCACCGCCTGTCGGGCCTCGGCCGGCGAGACCGCCCCGCGCGGTCGGCGCGCGGCGACATGGGCGCGGGCCCGGTGGGCGATCTGCCGGACGGCGGCGGGGGACTTGTCGACGGCCTCCGCGATCTCGCCGTACTCCAGCCCGAACACCTCGCGCAGCACGAACACGGCGCGCTCGGTCGGCGTGAGGGTCTCCAGCACCAGCAGCATCGCCAGCGAGACGCTCTCCGCCAGTTCGACGTCCTCGGCGACGTCGGGTGCGGTCAGCAGCGGCTCCGGCAGCCACGGGCCGACGTACGACTCGCGGCGGCGGGCGAGCGTCCGCAGCCGGTTCAGCGCCTGGCGGGTGCAGATCCGCACGAGGTAGGCGCGGTGCTCGCGGACGGTGGACAGGTCGACCCCCACCCAGCGCAGCCACGTCTCCTGCAGCACGTCCTCGGCGTCGGCGGCGGAGCCGAGCAACTCGTAGGCGACGGTGAACAGCAGGTTCCGGTGGGCGAGGAAGACGTCGGTCGCGGCCTCCACCGGGTGTTCGGCCGCCGTGGGGTCCTGGTTCATGTCCGGCTCCTGCCTCTCGCCATCGGGTTGTGCTGGGGTGCGCTCGGGGGTGCTGGGGTGCGCTGGGGTGTGCTGTTCAGTGGACACCGGTGGCCGTCGGCCCGTGACACCGCCCGGCGGTGGCGTCCGTCACAGCCGTCCGCCGTCACGGGCGCCGCGCCGTCCGTGTCCTGTGGTCGTCCGGCGCCGATGCGCACGACGACAACGAGTGAGGACGTCACCGTGGAAACCCGCTTCAACCTGTTCGACAGCCCGACCGCCGCCAAGGTCGCCAGGCGCTTCTCCAGCACCTCGCTGGCCCTCCAGGAGTCGACGCTCCCCAAGGGTTTGCAGGACCTGGTCATGCTGCGCGCCAGCCAGGTCAACGGCTGCGGCTTCTGCATCGACATCCACGCCAAGGAGGCTGCGGCCCACGGGGAGAGCGCGCTGCGGATCAACCTGGTCGCCGGTTGGCGGCACAGCACCGTGTTCACCGAGGCCGAGCGTGCCGCGCTGGCGCTCGCCGAGGAGGGCACCCGGATCGCCGACGGCGCCGGGGGCGTCTCCGACGCGACCTGGACCGATGTGCGCAAGCACTACGACGACGACCAGGTCGGCGCGCTGGTCTGCCTGGTCGCGCTGATCAACGCGGCCAACCGGATGGGCGTGATCGTCAACAGCCTCGGTGGTGCCTTCGAGCCGGGTGCCTCCGCCGCGCTCGCTCCCCCGCCCACCTCATGCCGTACCCAACCACCCGCCGGACCACAGCGGCACACGCCCGCAAGCAGCGGCCGGCCTCCGCCGCGCGCTCACCAA
>NZ_JBEPAK010000460.1:0-1948 GCF_040298565.1 Kitasatospora sp. NPDC001539
CCCGGCCACTTCGCCGGGGCCCGGGAGTGGGCTGCGGCCTCACCCCGCCGCGCCCAGCATGGCCCCGCGGCCCCGGCCGCGGGCCCTTCCGTCGTTCCGTCAACTCCAGAGGCGGGTCCGGGCACCCATCCGGGTGCACCCGGCTCGCGCCGTCACCGGGGCGCGCTTCTCATGGGGTGTGATGCGACACACACCCATGAGGAGGGACCTCCATGCCCGTGGCCACCCGCGCCCGCCTGGTCCTCGCCGCTGCGACGTCCGTGGTCCTGGTGGCCACCGGGTGCAGCAGCGGCGGCGGAGGAGGCGGTAGCAGTTCGTCGGACGCCAGCAAGACCTTCAGCTACCAGAGCAGCGAGCCGCAGAACCCGCTGCAGCCCGCCAACGCGAACGAGGTCGGCGGTGGTCGCATCATCCAGAACCTCTTCAAGGGCCTGGTGGACTACGACCCCAGCACGGCGAAGGTCCGGATGCAGGTCGCGGACAAGATCGACACCAGTGACTCCCAGACCTTCACCATCACCCTGAAGGACGGCTGGAAGTTCCACGACGGCACGCCGGTGCACGCCAAGAACTTCGTGGACGCCTGGAACTGGGGGGCCAACCCGGCCAACGCCCAGATCAACAGCTCGTGGTTCTCCGACATCGAGGGCTACCAGGACGTCCACCCCACCAGCGGGAAGCCGACCACGGACAAGATGTCCGGCCTGACCGTCACCGACGACCTGCACTTCACCGTCAAGCTCAGCCACAAGGTCTCGTACTTCGAGTACAAGCTCGGCTACATCGCCTTCTCGCCGCTGCCGGACGGCTTCTTCAAGGACCCGACCGGCTACGGGCAGAAGCCGGTGGGCAACGGCCCGTACCAGTTCGTCAGCTGGTCGCACAACACCGAGGTGGTCACCAAGGCCTTCCCGGACTACCAGGGCGTGGACAAGCCGAAGAACGGCGGCATCGTCTTCAAGATGTACACCACGTCCGAGGCGGCCTACGCCGACCTGCAGTCCAGCAACCTGGACGTGATGGACCAGGTGCCGCCGTCCGCGCTGGCGACGTACAAGAACGACCTCGGCGACCGCGCGGTCGACGCCCCGCAGGGGGCGATCCAGAACATCGGCTTCACGCTCTACCAGGGCGACTGGTCCTCGCCGGACAAGGCCAAGGTGCGCCAGGGCCTGTCGATGGCGATCGACCGCGACACCATCACCAAGACCGTGCTGCAGGGCTCCCGCAAGCCCGCCACCGCCTGGGTCGCCGAGGGCGTCGAGGGCTACAAGGACGGCGCCTGCGGCGACTTCTGCAAGTTCGACCCGGCCAAGGCCAAGCAGCTGATCCAGGACGGCGGCGGTGTCCCCGGCAACAAGCTGCTGATCACCTACAACGCGGACGGCGGCCACAAGGAGTGGGTCGACGCGGTCTGCAACTCGATCCGGCAGAGCACCGGTGTGGACTGCCTGGGCGACCCGAAGCCCGACTTCAAGACCGCGCGCGCGGCGATCACCGGGCACCAGCTCAACGGCGCCTTCCGCACCGGCTGGGTGCAGGACTACCCGCTGAACGCCAACTTCCTGTCCGACGTCTACCGCACCGGCGCGGCCTCCAACGACTTCGGTTACAGCAACCCGCAGTTCGACGACGCGGCCACCAAGGCCGACGAGGCCGCCAGCGTCTCCGACACGGTGACCGGCTACCAGCAGGCCGAGGCCGTGCTGCCGAGCGGCATGCCGGCCATCCCGCTCTGGTACTACCGCACCAACTCGGGCTACTCGACCAAGGTGCAGAACGTGAAGTTCGACTCCTTCGGCAACCCGGTCTGGACCCAGGTCGAGGTCAAGGGCTGACACCCCCGGCCCGCCACCGGGCCGGCGGCGACCCCCGGCCCGGGGCCGGGGGAGCGGGGCCCCACCCCACGCGCGGCCCCGTCCTCCCCGCACGGAGGACGGGGCCCGGC
>NZ_JBEPAK010000461.1:0-1919 GCF_040298565.1 Kitasatospora sp. NPDC001539
AAACCCCCGCCTGCGGGGGTTTGAAGACGGGCCCTAGGCCGATCATCCGCGAGGCCGCACTCCGCTAGGGCCCGACCTCCAGGACGGAGAAGTGCCCGCCCTGCGGGTCGGCCAGCCGGGCGGCCCGGCCGCGGGCGGTCTCGTGCGGCTCGACCAGCACGCGGCCACCGAGCTCGACGGCGTGACGGGCGGTCAGGGCGGCGTCGCGCACGGCGAAGTGGGTGCGCCAGCGCGGTGGCAGGCCGCGCAGGTCGGCCCGGTGCCGGATCCCCGCGACCGGGCGCCCGTGCACCAGCAGCGCGGACTCGCCCTCGGCGGCCCGGACCGGGCGGTCGAGCACGGCGGAGTAGAAGACCGCGGCGCCGTCCGCGTCCGGGGTGAGCAGTTCGGCCCAGGCGGGGCCGCCGGGTTCCGCCCCGGCCTCCCGGCCGAGGTGCTCCTCGCCCTGCCAGAGGCCGAAGACGGCGCCGGAGACGTCGGAGGCGATCGCCATCCGCCCGGCGCGTTCGGCCTGGAGCGGCCCGACGGCGACGGTGCCGCCGCACTCGCGCACCAACTGGGTGGTGCGGTCGGCGTCGTCCACGGCGAAGTAGGTCGTCCACTGCACCGGGAAGCCGGTGGCGGTGGCGACGCCGAGGCCGGCGACGGGCTCGCCGTCGAGCTCGGCCCGGACGTAGGCGCCGAGTTGGCCCGGCCCGGGGGAGTACGTCCAGCCGAGCAGTTCGCCGTAGAAGGCGCGGGCGCCGGGCAGGTCGTCGGTCAGCAGGCTGACCCAGCAGGGCGTGCCCTGGGCCAGTCGGAGTTCCACCGCGGGCAATGCGGGCCTCCTCGTGGATGCTTGACGCACGGAGATCCTCGCGTGCGAGGGTGATGCTTCCACCCTGGCGCGCGCCCAACCCTCGGGCCGCGCGGAAAATCCGGCAAAGAGCGCACAAAGAGCCGTGGTTCGGGCGTGTTGCGCGACAATGACCGGCATGACCACCTACAACGAGGGTTCCCCGCTGATCTCCGCGGCCGAGCTGCGGGAGGCGCTCGCCTCCGCGCGGCCGCCGGTGCTGCTGGACGTGCGCTACCAGCTGGTCGGTGCCGCCCCGGGCGGCCCGACCGCGGCCGAGGAGTACCGGGCGGGGCACCTGCCCGGTGCCCACTTCGTCGAGCTGGACCGCGACCTCGCGGCCCCGCCCGGCGCCCCCGGGCGGGGCGGGCGCCACCCGCTGCCGGATCCGGAGGACTTCGGCGCGGCGATGCGCGGCTTCGGGGTGAGCGCCGGGCGCCCGGTCGTGGTGTACGACGGTGCGGCGTCGATGGCCGCGGCGCGGGCCTGGTGGCTGCTGCGCTGGGCCGGGCACCGGGACGTCCGGGTGCTGGACGGCGGCTTCGCGGCCTGGCGGGCGGCCGGGCTGCCGGTGACGACGGAGCTTCCGGAGCGGGTGGAGGGCGACTTCAAGCCCGTGCCGGGGCAGTTGCCGACGGTGGACGCGGACGGTGCCGCGGCCTGGGCGCGCGACGGTCTGCTGCTGGACGCCCGGTCGGGCGAGCGCTACCGGGGCGAGATCGAGCCGGTGGATCCGCGGGCCGGGCACATCCCGGGCGCGGTGTCGGCGCCGACCACCGAGAACGTGGGCCCGGACGGCCGGTTCCGGCCGACGGCCGAACTGGCGGCCCGGTTCAGGGCGCTGGGCGCGGGCGAGCGGAGGACCGCGGTGTACTGCGGCTCCGGCGTGACGGCGGCCCACCAGATCCTGGCGCTGGAGGTGGCGGGCGTGGACGCCACGCTGTACCCGGGGTCGTGGAGCGAGTGGTCGAGCGACGAGCGCCGCCCGGTGGCGGTGACCGACCAGCCCGGCTGATCCCGGACGGGCAGGTGGAAGGGGCGGGAGGCCCGAGCCGACGATCTGGCGGAGGTCGAGAGCCCGGAG
>NZ_JBEPAK010000462.1:0-1917 GCF_040298565.1 Kitasatospora sp. NPDC001539
GGGCCGGAGCGTCCCACGCCGCTCGGCCGGCGATCAGGCCTCGCCGGCCGGCGATCAGGCCTCGCCGGCCGGCGGTCCGGCCCCGCCGGGCCCGCCCGCGGGCAGCACGGGTTGCTGTTCGTCCGCCGCGGTCTCGACCTGCAGGCCCGGCCGCAGGCCCACCACCGCGACCACCGCGGCTACCGCCATGACGGCCGCCATCGCGTAGAGGACCGTCTGGGTGGCGTGGGCGAAGTCGACGCGGAAGAACTGCGGGATGTTCGCGGTGCCCCCGCCGCCTCCGCCGCCCTGCGCCTGGACCTGGGAGAGGTGCGTGGCCGTGGCGGCCGCCTGCGCGGGGGGCAGCCCCTGGGTGACCAGTGAGTCGGTCAGCCGCGACCGCAGGTCGGTGACCAGGACCGTGCCCAGCACCGCCAGTCCCAGGCTCGCGGCGTAGTTGCGGACCGTCTGGGTGATGCCGGTCGCCTCGCCGTAGGAGAGCCGCGAGGCCCGGTTGACCGCGTCCGTGCTGGAAGGGCTGAGCATGAAGCCCATGCCGGCACCGGCCAGCACGACGTCCCACTGCTGCTCGCTGAAGCTCAGCGTGGTGACGTCACCCGCCCACAGGTAGAACCCGACCGCGGCCAGCACGCACCCGATCACCACCGGCCGCTTCGCGCCGTCGCGGTCGAGCATCCGGCCGCCGACCTGCGACGCGATCACGAACCCGATGAAGAAGTAGAGCAGGAAGACGCCGGCCTTCGAGGAGGAGTCGCCGAGGGAGATCTGCGCGTACTCGCTGGAGAAGAAGAACACCGGGACGAAGACCAGCATCGAGATGCCGAGTACCAGGTTCTGCACGGAGAACGCGCGGATGCGGAAGATGTCCACCTGGATCAGCGGCGAGGCGGTGTGCCTCTCGACGACGGCGAACGCCACGAGCAGCAGCACGCCGGCCGCGATGCAGAGCCCGATCGCCGGGTTCGACCAGCCCCAGACCTGCGACTGCTGGAACCCGAACACGCTCAGCCCGACACCGCCGGCGATCAACGCCAGACCCCGGTAGTCCATGGGCGCCGGCCGGCTCTCCGTCACCGGTCTGGAGACCGCGATCAGTACCAGCGCGATCGCCGCCACCGGAAGGTTCACCCAGAAGATCGCCCGCCAGGTCCACTCGGTCAGGTAGCCGCCGAGGACCGGGCCGACCGCGGTCAGCCCGCCCGCGATGCCGAAGAACAGGGCCAGTGCCCGCCCCCGCTCCCGCAGCGCGAAGTTCTGCACCACTATGGCCAGCGCGGCCGGGAACATGAGGGCGCCGCCGAAGCCCTGGACGGCGCGGAACGCGACCAGCCAGGCCTCGGCGAGGCTGCCCATCGGGGTGAGGCCGCAGCAGGCCGAGGCGCAGGCGAAGACCAGCACCCCGACCACGACCATCCTGCGGTGGCCGACCGTGTCGGCGAGGCGGCCGCCGAAGGCGAAGAACGCCGCCAGGGTGAGCAGGTAGGCGTTCACCGCCCACTGCACCCCCGTGCTGGTGAGTTTCAGTTCGTGCTGGATGTCCGGTACGGCGATCGACACGATGGTCTGGTCGATGAAGGTCATCGCGACGGCGAAGATCATCGCTGCCAGGACCAGGTGACGCGGGGACCCGCCGGCTCGAGAAGTGCTCACGGTTCGCTCTTCACGTCGCTCTACACGCCAGGGTGCGTCCGCGCGTCGACCGCCGGGCGGACCACCTGGGGGACGGCCCGGTGCGGAGCACACGGGCCTGGCTCCTGCCGTTCGTTCGTTCGACCCGTCCCATGCTAGCGAGCCGCCTGACGCACCGCCCGACGGAACGGCCCGGGCGGCCCGGACCAGCCGTGGACCGTCCGCCGCCCCGCCGGGGCCGGGCGGCGGTCGGAGGGGGCGCGGGCGGCCCCGGAAGCCGGGCCGCCC
>NZ_JBEPAK010000463.1:0-1901 GCF_040298565.1 Kitasatospora sp. NPDC001539
GCCAACCAGGCGACGGCCGAACCAGTGACCGTCGAACTGCCTGAACCCATCCTGACCAGGTAATCACCACCTCCCGCTCAACGGGGGAAGCTCACGTTTGGCAGAGGTCAGTAGGCCACACACGACCTGGCCCCGCCTCGACACGCTCCTGGTCCCGGACCGCCCCGCGCCGCGTCCGCCTCGACGCCCCGCGCCGCCCGCCTTGGCGCACCGCTCCCGCCTCGGCGCACCGCGCCGCACTCACTGGCCTGCTGATGGGTGGTGTGTGGGTTGCAGCGGTGGTGCGCCGCATGTTTTCAGCCGCTGGGCGGTGGTCGCTGCTGGTCAGTGCCGCGTATCGCTGAAGGGTGATGTCGTGTTCGTACTGAAGAGCAGTGTCGTAGGTCGGCGAAGTTCCGGTATCGCCCGTAACAGAGACCGCGATGCGAGCGGCGCGGCTTGTACCGGGGCGGTCACCGAGCTGCGGTGCGGTTCTGCCTGAGGTGGAGCTCGACGGAACGGCACAGGCTCAGCGCGTCCTGCGGGTCGTCGGCCCGGTGGCTGAACCGGCGGATGAGTACTACCGAGTCGAGTGTGACGCCTGCGCGGGCCAGCACGAACAGCAGGGTGAGCAGGGCGGCGCGGGTGTTGCCGTCGTCGAACGGGTGGAAGAAGCAGACATCCAGGTAGGACCGGGCCGCCCTGGCGGCCAGCGAGAGCCGACTGTCGGCGGCTTGTGCCAGACAGGCGTCGAGGCGGGTGCGGGTGTCGGGGCCGATCCCGTAGCGCTCCTCGTCGTCTTTGGCGAAGGCGGGGCGGGCGCGCAGCGGTGGCGGCTCGGGTGTGCCCAGTACGTGCTGCTCCAGCCGCGCAGCAGCTCGAAGTCGAGCGCGGCACCACGTGCCGCGTCGGCCCGCACCAGTTCCAGTGCGGTGAGCAGGCCTGCGGCGCGGGCGGGGCCCACGGCGGCGTCGAAGGAGCGGAAGTCCTCCGCTGCGCCGTCGCGGGCGGGGGTCGCCGGTCCACTGTCCGCGCTGTCCTCGCGGTTTGGCCACGGCACGCTCTCGCGTACCGCGAGCCAGCGCTCCAGGTGGTCCGGGAGCTCGCCCGGGTCCGGTGACCAGTAAGTGTCCTGCGGGCGCAGTGGGCCGACGAGCCGCTCAGCGATGTCCTCCGCCAGGACGGTGTCCGGCGCGGTCCAGCTCTTGAAGCGGCCGCCGACCGCCTGTCGCACCAGCCGCTCGGCCAACTCGGGGGCGACACCCCAGTAGCTGAGGAACCAGCCCAGGACCTGCTGGCAGTGCCCGTACCAGCCGCTCTCGGCGCCTGTCCGGTCGGCCACCTGCAGGATCAGGTTGCGGGCGGCGCGCTCCCACAGGATCCGGTCCGCCGCCAGGGTCTGCGGGGCCAGGGGGTAGGCATCGAACCACTGCGCGAGGTGCTCCAGCCAGTCGCGCCACTCGCACAGCGCCGCCGCGACGTGGTCCAGGGTCTGCTCCGGAGTGGTGATCGAGTGCGACCCGCAGCACCAGTTTCCGACCGGGCCGCCGTCGACGTCCCCCTCGCCGAGCGACCAGCGCCACCCGGCCGCCCACCGGCCGTAGCGCTCGATCAGCACATGCGTCATGGCATCGGCCCAGGGCTTGGCCACCTCCCAGGTCCAGTTGACTTTGGTCAGATCGAGGTTGGGGTCCAGCCGTGAGGGCACCCGCCGTGCCGGGCCGAGGGAGCGGACCACCTGCGCCGCCGAAGCGCGGTCGAAGGGGTGGCCGGCGGGGTCGACCTCGTCCCAGGTCAGGCCTGTGGGGTGGAGCATATTGAACGCCCGGGATGGCGTCCCGTGGAGTGGTGTAGCAGAGATCTTGGCGTAACCCCTGGTCATAAGGCAGCCATCGCGCAACTCTCCGAGTAGGCATGCTCGT
>NZ_JBEPAK010000464.1:0-1876 GCF_040298565.1 Kitasatospora sp. NPDC001539
CTGGGTGCAGCGCACCCCCGACGCGGCCTCGACCCGTGCCGGGTCGGCGCGGTGCCGTCAGTTCCGGTTCTCCGCCTGGAACATCCAGCTGTGCTTCTCGAGTTCGGCCGTGAGCCCGATCAGGAGGTCCTGGGTGACCGGATCGGTCGAGGCCGTCTCCTCGATCCGCACCCTCATCCGCTCGATCACGGCGGCGAAGGCCTTCACCAGGTACTCGACGGTCGCGGTGTCGGCCGTCCAGCCCTCCGGGAAGCCGGGCAGGCTGCTGGAGGCGGCCACGGTGGCGGCCCGCCCGTCCGGGCTGACCCCGATCGCGGCAGCCCGCTCGGCCACCGCGTCGGCGAAGTCGCGTGCGGTGGTGACCACTTCGTCGAGTTGCAGGTGGACGGAGCGGAAGCGGGGGCCGTAGAGGTTCCAGTGCGCCTGCTTGGCCACCAGGGACAGGTCCAGCAGGTCCACCAGAGTTCCCTGCAGGGCGTTCCCGGTCGTCTTGCGTTCGCTCTCCGGCAGCGGGCTGCTGATGACGATGCCCATCGCTGGACTCCTTCCGGATCGGGGGAGCCGTCGTCCGGCCCCGTACGGTGTGGGCGGCCCTCCGCCCGGCGATCCGGCCTCGACGTGCCGCGTCCCGGCCCGGAGAGCGGTGCCCCGGGCTGTCCGGCACGAGGACGAACGACCGGCGCGGGCAGCGGATCGTCCGGCGGCTTCCCCCTTCGGCCGGACGGAAACCACCCGACCGAAGGACAGCGCGAACGGGTGTGCGACGACCCCAGAGACGGACCGAACGGCCCCGTCGGCCCCCGGGCGGGTCCGGTCGCGATCGTTTCCACATCACGGCCATGGATCGGCGCAGGGCGGGTAGCCGAAGGCTGCCACGGCCGACGTCCGGTGCCGCTGTCGGCGACCCGGCACCGGAGCCCGGCCCCGGCCCGCCCGCTGTTCGGTCACCGCTTCGATTCGATGATGTTCAGAGAATGGAGACCCACCGCATGACCGTCGCCACCTGCCGGTCCACCGCCGTCACCCTGCCCGAGGGTCCGTTCCCCGACATCGCCGTAGAGGCCCACCTGCGCTTCGACACCTCGCTGCCGTACGCGGTCTGCCTGGCCTTCCCTCCTGTCGGGGAGCAGGGCGGCGACGAGATCCAGTGGTTCTTCGCGCGCGACCTGCTGAACGAGGGCCGCCACGCGCCGAGCGGCTGCGGGGACGTGACCGTCCGCCCGGGGCCGGAGGGGCAGGTCCTGGTGACCTTGCGCAGCCGCGACGGGCGGGCCGTGATCAGCATTCCCTCGGACGCGGTGACGGCGTTCCTGCTGGACTCCTTCGCCCTGGTGCCGGCCGGGAGCGAGACGGACCACCTCGACATCGACGACGCCCTCGGCCGGATCCTCGCCTGACGCCGGATCCCCACCCCTCCCCCGCCTTCCAACGGCGATCCCCGAACGGAACGGACTCCCCCGATGCTGTCCACGACGCTGTCCATGACCACGCACCAGCTCGCGACCGACGCCGCCTCCGGCCCGTCCGCGTTCGGCGTTCTGGTGCCCGCGCTCGTCATCGCGGTGCTGCTCATCGGCGCCTTCGCCTGGGGCAGCCGCCGGCTGGTGCGCCGCCGGCCGCCGCGGGCGCCGAAGGGCACCGCCGCGCAGCGTGCCGACTCCTGGCGCACCCCGGGCGGCGAGGGCCCGGGCGCGCAGGACGGGGTGCCCGCCGACGAGGAGCCGGGGCGCCCGCCCCGCCGCTGACCAGGGAGGGCGCGGCCCGGCGGGAGCCTGCTCAGCCGCCGTGCCCTCCTTCGCGAGCTCACGCTCGACCACGTTCTGGGTGGCGATGCCGGCGTGGTCCATACCCGGCTGCCACAGCGCCTCGTAGCCCT
>NZ_JBEPAK010000465.1:0-1872 GCF_040298565.1 Kitasatospora sp. NPDC001539
CCACGGGGAGCGGCCTGCGGCCGTTCGGCGTTCTCGCCGGCTGCGGAGCTGCGCAGCGTCTCAGCTCCGCAGCTTCTCGGTTTCCAGCCCACTCCTCATCAGCTCTCGCGGGCGGCCGCCTCGCGGCGCTCGCCGAGGGCTCCCGCGGGCCCCGGGGTATCAGGGCTTCCGCGGTGTCCGCGGCGGTCGCGGGGTGTCCGAGGTGTCCTCCGGGGTGTTCTGCGCGTCGGCGGGGCCGCGATGCCCGGCGGAGCCGGCCGGCGCCGACGGCTCGCCGGAGAACTCCGGCAGCCACTTCAGCATCTCGGCCCGGAACGGCGCCTTGGCGCCCAGCTGGCACAGCACCCCGATGGTGCTCAGCGTCACCCGGTGGATCAGCAGGTACGCGGGCGGCAGGTTGAGCTGCTTCCCCAGGTTGTAGGCGGGCGAGCGGGGATCCGCGATCCGGGCCGCCTGGGCACGCATCCACGTCCGGGTGAAGTGGAAGGTGTCCACCGCGGCCGGCTCGATGATCGGCAGCAGGTAGTCCAGCACCGCATCCGGATCCAGCTGGATCGAAGGCTTCACGAAGCCCTCCTCCCGCAGCATCTTCAGCACGCCCGCCGCGTCCCCGTCCAGGGCCATCCGCAACGAGGCACCGATCGGCGCGGGCAGCCCGCCCGGCAACCGGTCCACCGTCCCGAAGTCCAGCACACCCAACCGCCAGCCGGACCCCGGACCGTCGTCCTTCAGCAACCGGAAGTTGCCCGGGTGCGGATCCGCGTGCAGCAGGCCCGTCCGGGACGGGCCCGCGAACAGGAAGCGGGCCAACAACTGCCCGGCGCGGTCACGCTCCTCCTGGGTGCCGCGCGCGATCACCTCGGACAACGGGGTGCCGTCCATCCACTCGGTGACCAGCACCTGGTCGGCCTGCGCCACCACGCGTGGCACCAGGATGTCCGGATCGCCCGCGAACTCCTCGGCGTGCCGGCGCTGGGCCTGCGCCTCCAGCTCGTAGTCCAGCTCCTCCGAGACCCGCTCGCGCAGCTCGGTGATCAGCGGTTTGATGTCCAGCCCGGGGATCAGTGGGCCGACCAGCCAGGCCACCCGGCTCAGCTGGGACAGGTCGGCGAGCAGTGCCTCACCTGCCCCCGGGTACTGCACCTTCACCGCGACCCGCCGGCCGTCGTGCCAGACCGCCTGGTGCACCTGACCGATCGAGGCGGCCGCCGCCGGGCGGTCGTCGAACTCCCGGAACAACTCGCGCCAGCCCGCGCCGAGCCGCTCAGCCAGTGCGGCGTGCACCTTGGCGGCGGGCATCGGGGGAGCGGCGTCCTGCAGCTTGGTGAGCGCCGCCCGGTACGGCCCGGCGACCTCCTCGGGCAGCGCGGCCTCGAAGACGGACAGCACCTGCCCGAACTTCATCGCCCCGCCCTTGAGCTCGCCGAGGACCTTGAACAACTGGTCCGCGGTGGCCTGCTGGAGCTCGGCCGTGACCACCTCGGCGGAGCGGCCGCCGATGCGCTTGCCGAGCCCGAGCGTGGCCCGTCCGGCTATCCCCAGCGGCAGGGCGGCGAGCCGTGCCGTGCGGGTCACTGCCTTGCGCGGTAGATCGCTCACCCGGGCCTCCAATCCCTGGCCCCCCGACTCCGGACGGCCCACCATCACTAGGCCATTGTGCCTGCTCGCCACCCGGTGGCCGCCGGCATTTCCCGGGGCGGCGGGAGGGCGGCGCCCGCCGGGACCGGGCGGGGCTCGGCGGTTCGGCGGCTCCTCGGTCCACCGGGAAGGCCGGTGCCCTCGGGGCGCCGGCCTTCGGGGTGGGGGGGCGCTGCGTAGGAAGTCGGCGGGGTCGACTTCCGGTGCGAGTGTTCCGGGGGGCCGGGGGGGCGC
>NZ_JBEPAK010000466.1:0-1864 GCF_040298565.1 Kitasatospora sp. NPDC001539
GGGGCGGGCCGCGCCGCCCGGGCTGCGCTGACCAGTGCGCTCGCGGGCGGTGCGGCCCCGGGGTGCGGACGCGGGGCGCGGGAAGGGGTCCTGGTTGCTTCCCGCGCCGGCCGGTCCGCCGACAGTTGGCCTGAGTGGGACGACTCGTCGTCCCGTTCGGATTCCTCCCCCGCGCCGTATGGGCGAAACCACCCGTGATGCGGTGATTTGCCCGAGTCCGTGGACCAGGGTGATCGAACCGAACCCCCGGCCCGGCGGACTCCTCCGGCCCCCGGCGGGTAGCGTCATCCCTTGACGGCCGTGGCGGGTCCCACGGCGTCCCGCCGGCTCGGCGGTTCAGCGGGGAAGCGGTGGTAGCGAGGATGGCGCGGGGCGGAAAGGCCTTCAAGGCCGTGGCCAAGGGCATGGCCGTGGTGGCCAGCGCGGCTGCCGTGATCGAACGGCGTCGACGCGCCGCGATGGCAGCCGATCCGCACGAGCTCCACGTACCGGTCCTGGCCGAGGCGGTCGGGCCGGTCCCGGTCCCGCGTGCCGATCCGGCGCCGGCCGCCGATCCGGCCGGGAGCGCCCCGGCCCCCGGGGCCACCGCGACCGCGCCGGCCGCGGCAGCGCCGCCGGGGGCACCGGCGGCCGCCCCGCCCGCACCGGCCGCCAACGCCGCCCTCGGGCGGGAGTACCACCCGGGCCGGCCCGCCACCCCCGCCGAGGCGGTGCCGTGGGGGCTCCGGGTGGCCGCCGAGTCGACCTGGCGGCTGCTGCTGCTCGGGGCCGCGCTGTACGTCGTCTTCTACGTCG
Source organism: Kitasatospora sp. NPDC001539 (assembly GCF_040298565.1). NCBI lineage: Bacteria > Bacillati > Actinomycetota > Actinomycetes > Kitasatosporales > Streptomycetaceae > Kitasatospora > Kitasatospora sp. NPDC001539. Next base: position 796 of record NZ_JBEPAK010000466.1, read on the forward strand.
TCGACATGCTGCGGCTGGTCGCCTTCTCGGTGCTGGCCTCGCTGCTGATCTCCGCGCTGCTGGAGCCCTCCGTCTCCTGGCTCCGCCGGCGCGGGGTGCCGCGCTCGCTCGCCGCGGGCGGGGTGTTCCTGAGCGGACTGGCCGGGATCGGGCTGGTCGGCTGGTTCGTGGTGTGGCAGGTCACCACCAACCTCCCGGACGTCACCAACCAGGTGAAGACCGGTGTCAACCAGCTGCGGGACTGGCTGGTGACCGGACCGCTGCACCTGACCCAGCAGCAGATCACCGACTTCGCCAACCAGATCACCAAGGCCATCAGCACCAACAGCGACCAGCTCACCTCGGCCTCCATCACGGGCGCGCAGATCGCCGTCGAGGTGCTGACGGCGCTGCTGATGACCTTCTTCACCACCTTCTTCTTCCTCTACGACGGCTCGCGGATCTGGAACTGGGCGCTGCGCGGCCTGCCCCGGCACTCCCGCTTCGCGATGGCCGGTGCCGGCCCCAAGGCCTGGATCACGCTCACCGCGTACGTGCGCGGCACGGTCTGCGTGGCCTTCATCGACGCGGTCTGCATCGGTGTCGGCATCGAACTGCTGGGCGTGCCGCTCGCCGTACCGCTGGCCGTGATCATCTTCCTGGGGGCCTTCGTCCCGCTGGTCGGCGCCCTGGTCACCGGTACCGTCGCGGTCCTGATCGCCCTGGTCACCCAGGGGCCGTGGACGGCGCTGATGGTGCTGGTGGTGCTGATCGTGGTGATGCAGGTGGAGAGCCACATCCTCCAGCCGCTGATCCTCGGCCGGGCCGTCCGGGTCCACCCGCTCGGCGTGGTCCTCGGCGTCGCGGCCGGCGGCATCATCGGCGGCATCGGCGGCGCGGTGGTCGCCGTCCCGCTGATCGCCGTCACCAACACCGTGGTCACCCACCTGCGCCGCCGCAACGAGGCCGGCCAGGAGGTGTTCACCGCCCTCGAAGCCGCCCGCGAGGCCGCCGAACGCACGGCGGCGGCCCACCCGGCGCAGCCGTCCGAGCCGGCGCAGCCGTCCGAGCCGGCGCGGTCGTCCGCGCC
>NZ_JBEPAK010000467.1:0-1864 GCF_040298565.1 Kitasatospora sp. NPDC001539
CCTCTTCCATCCCGAGGGCGAACTGGCCTCGGCCCGGGCGGCGGCCGCGGCGGGCGTCCCGTTCACCGTGGGCACGCTCAGCAGCGCCGACCCGTCGGCGGGGGCCGTCACCATGCCCGGCCGGATCCGCCCGCACCCGAGCCCCCGTCAGCCTCCGTCAGGCCCCCGTCGGGAACCCGGCGTCGGCCGGGCCGCCTTTCCACCCGCTTGGGTCGGCTCCCCGCCCCGGCCCCGGGGGCGGCTGTCCTCCGAGTGGCCGATCCCACCGCCGTCCCTCCGGCGTGGGGAGGGGACACGGCCGTGAGGACCGGGTCCCGCCTGGTACGGATCGTCCGGATCAGCCCGTCGGACACCTCGGACGAGCCCGTCGAGCCCGTCGAGCCCGTCGAGCCCGTCGAGCACCGAACGTCGACGGCGACCCGCCCCGACCTGTCCGACGGATCACCACGGACCCCGGAGAACCACCTGTGAGCACCCTCCTCCCCACCCGGCGCCGGTTGTCGCAGAGCCTGGCCCTGGCAGCGCTGCTGGCGGGCGTCGGCGCGTACGCCGTCGCGGCCCCACCCGCCACGGCCGCGCCCACCCCGCCACCCGCCGGGGCGGCCGCCGCCCCCGGCACCGTGGACCTGCGCACCCAGTGCGGCGACCTGCGCACCGGCGCCGGCGGCGCGTGCGTCACGACCCTGCAGACGATCCTCGACACGTTCGGCGCGGGCCTCACCGTGGACGGGCAGTTCGGGCCGGCCACCGACACGGCCGTGCGCAACTTCCAGGCCTTCCACGCCCTGCCCGTCAACGGGGTCGTCGACACGGCCACCAAGAACGCCCTGTACGGCAGTACGCCCACCCCGCCGCCCAGCGGCCCCGTCGACCCCGCCAGGGTCCTGGACGCCGCCAAGTCCTACCTGGGCGTCCCGTACGTGTGGGGCGGTGGCCACTCGCTGCGCGGCGAGGGCCCCGGCCCCTCGCTCGGCACCTGCGAGGGCTACACCGGCCCGATCCAGCCCTGCCCGGCCGACACCACCGCCGGACTGGACTGCTCCGGCCTGGTCCGCGCGGCCTACTGGTTCGGCGCCGGCCTCGACCTCGCCCACGGCGGCGACACCGACCAGCAGACCCTCGACAGGCACCTCACCCCGATCACGGAGTCCCAGCGCCGCCCCGGCGACCTCGAGTACTTCGGAACGGGCGCGCACACCACCACCCACGCCGTCCTCTACGCCGGCACCGACCCCGCCACCGGCACGGACATGATGTACGAGGCCAAGGAGACGGGCACCACCGTCCACTACACCGGCCTGCGCACCGGCGGCTTCTGGTACCACGTCACGGCCTGAGGGCCCGGGCGCCCGCGCGGGCGACGGCGGCCGCCACCCGCGCGACGCTCCCACACGACGCTCCCGTGCGAACACCCGGGCTCCGAGGTTTCCGACGCCGCGCGCCGGTGACACGTAGGACATGGGCAGCTACGTGATCACCGTTCCAGGAACAGTCCGTCACCCGGTGGGGGAGGAGGCACGCCGCACCCTGCTGGCCGTCGTGCACGGCGCGGACCCGGAGGAGGCCGGCACACAGGTACCCGACCTCGACGTCCTGACCCTGGACGAACCGGAGGGCACCTTCGTGCTGCGCCTGGAGGTCGAGGCCCCCGACCACACCGCCGCCGGTGAAACGGCGCTGGGCCTGGCCCGGCGGGCTTTCACCGCCGCCGGGTACGAGGAGGACGCGGTGAGCATCGGCACCCCGGTGGTCACCGGCATCGACGTCGGCTGATTCGAAAATCCCCTGTCCCTTGTCCGTAGCCGCTGGTCAGGCAGCTCCTTCTGTTTGGAGGGTCACTTGGTAGCCGAGTTGGTTGAGCTGG
>NZ_JBEPAK010000468.1:0-1808 GCF_040298565.1 Kitasatospora sp. NPDC001539
GGCGGGCGCCCCGGGAAACCCCGGACGCCCGCCCGCCGCAGAGGAACCGCGCTCAGGGCCTACTTGGCGCGCTTGGCGAGGAAGGCCTCGACCTCGGCCCGGATCTCCGGGGTGTCCAGACCGCGCACGGTCATCGTGGTGCGGCGCCGCAGCACGTCGTCCGCCGTGTACGCCCACTCGTTGTCGGCCGCGTACGCGACCTGCGCCCAGACGTCCGGGCCGTCCTCGTGGATCGGCCGGCCGAGCTCCGGGTTCTCGTCGATCAGGCGGGCGATCTCGAAGGAGAGCGTGCCGTAGTGGCTGGCCAGGTGCTTGGCCACCAGCGGCTCCATCCGCGAGCCCGGCTCGCGGTCGATCAGCAGGCGGTGCGCCACCGCGTTCGGCGCGCCGACGCCCGGCAGCGGCACGGTCGGGGCGATCGGGGACATGTCCTCGCCGAGGCTGGTGCCGGGCACGTGGGCCAGCTTCTCCAGGACGGTCCGGCCGATGTGCCGGTAGGTGGTCCACTTGCCGCCGGAGACCGACAGCATGCCGCCGCGGCCCTCGGTGACGACGGTCTCGCGCTTGGCGGCGGCGGTGTCGCCCGGGCCGCCCGGCAGCACGCGCAGGCCGGCGAAGGAGTAGGTGATCAGGTCGCGGTCGAGGTGCTCGTCGCGGATCGCGTGCGCGGCCTCGCCCATGATCTGGTCGATGTCGGCGTCGGTGGCCCGGACGTCCTTCGGGTCGCCGGTGTACTCCTCGTCGGTGGTGCCGAGCAGGACGTGGTCCTCCCACGGGATGGCGAAGGAGACGCGGTACTTGTCGATCGGGATGGTCAGCGCGGCGCGCCACGGGGCGCGGCGCTTGACGACGACGTGGGCGCCCTTGGAGAGGCGGATCGACGGCGCGGCGCCGGCGTCCTCCATCTTGCGCAGGTGGTCCACCCACGGGCCGGTGGCGTTGAGCACCAGGCGGGCGTTGACGCCGAACTCGGTGCCGTCCAGGCGGTCGCGCACCTCGGCGCCGGTGACCCGGCCGCCGGTGAAGCGCAGGCCGGTGACCTCGGCGTGGTTGAGCACCACGGCGCCGGCGTCGACGGCGGCGCGGACGGTCATCACCGCGACGCGCGAGTCGTTCATCTGGTGGTCGCCGTAGACGGCCACCGAGCGCAGGCCCTCGGTGCGCAGCGCGGGCACCTGCTGGGCGGCGTGGGCGGCGGTGGAGACCCGGCCCATGCCGTCGCGGAAGGCGGACAGCGCCGAGTAGAGGAAGACGCCGGCGCCGAGCTTGGCGGCGCCGTGCGGGCCGCCCTTGTAGACCGGCACGAAGAAGGTCAGCGGGTTGACCAGGTGGGGCGCGACGTCGGTGGAGAGCGCGCGACGCTCCTTGTGGTTCTCCGCGACGAGCTTCACCGCGCCGGTCTGCAGGTAGCGCAGGCCGCCGTGGACGAGCTTGGACGAGGCGCTGGAGGTGGCGCCGGCGAAGTCGCCGGAGTCGACCATGGCGACCTTCAGACCGGCCTGGGACGCGGTCCAGGCGACGGCCGTGCCGAGGATGCCGCCCCCGATCACCAGCAGGTCGTAGGTGGCCTTGCCGAGCAGCTCGCGGGTCTCGGCGCGGGAAGCGGTGTGGCCGGCGGTGCGCTCGGCGCCCAGGGTCGGGATGGTTGCCATGGTGATTGTGTACGGCGCTGGTCGGGCGGCGCCGTTACTCCTCTCGTGTGCGGTGCGGCCCCTGCGGGAGAGGCCGGTCGGCCCGGTGCGGCGGGCCGGTGAAACACGGTGACGCCCGCTGCCGGAACAGCGGGCGGCCGGCCGGGGCGCGGTGCC
>NZ_JBEPAK010000469.1:0-1776 GCF_040298565.1 Kitasatospora sp. NPDC001539
CGAGAACGCCGCCGAGATCGGCATCGAGCACAACCTCGGCCTCACCTGCGACCCGGTCGGCGGCCTGGTCCAGATCCCGTGCATCGAGCGCAACGGCATGGCCTCGGTCAAGGCCGTCACCGCCGCCCGGATGGCGCTGCGCGGCGACGGCCGGCACCACGTCTCGCTGGACAAGGCGATCAAGACGATGAAGGAGACCGGGGCCGACATGAAGATCAAGTACAAGGAGACCTCGCGCGGCGGCCTCGCCGTCAACGTCATCGAGTGCTGATCACGGCGGCCCCGGGCACCCGGCCCCGCGCCGCGTGCGGGGGTCCGGTGTGCGGGGGCGCCGGACGGACGGGCGCCGGACGGACGGGCGCCGGACGGACGGGCGCCGTGCCGGCCGGTGCCGGACGGACCGCAGCCGCGCGGACCAGCGCGGCGCGGACCAGCGCGGCGACGGCCTCCGCGTGCTCCTCCAGGAAGAAGTGGCCGCCCTCGAACACCCGCAGGTCGACGCCCCGGGCGGACCAGGCCTCCCAGGCGGAGGCCTGGTCCCGCGACACCCTCGGGTCGCGGTCCCCCACCAGGACGCTCACCGGGCAGTGGACCCGGGAGCCCGCGACCGGGCGGTAGGTCTCCACCGCCCGGTAGTCGCCGCGGATCACCTCGAGGGTGTGCCGCAGCAGGTCCTCGTCCTCGGCGATCCGCCGGTCGACGGCGCCGAACGCCGCCAGCTCCGCCAGCAGCTCGGCGTCCCCGAGCTCGTGCACCGTGTGCGGGAGCCCGAGGCCGATGCCCGGGGCCGTCCGGCTGGAGACGATCAGCGCGGCCGTCCCGGCACCCCGCCGCTCCAGGCGCCGGGCCGTCTCGAAGGCGATGCTGGCGCCCATGCTGTGGCCGAACAGGACGAGCGGCTCGTCCAGGTACGGCTCCAGGGACTCCACCACGTGCTCGGCCAGCTCGTGGACGTCGGTGACCGCCGGCTCGTGGAAGCGGTCCTGGCGGCCCGGGTACTGCACGACCAGCACCTGGTGCTCCGGGGCCAGCGCGTTCGACAGGAAGCGGAACGCCGACGCCGAGCCCCCGGCGTGCGGCAGGGCGACCAGCCGGGCGCCGCCGGGCCGCGCGCTGTGGAAGCTGCGGATCCAGCGGCCGCCGGTCACGGCCGGGGCGGACGTCACCGGGCCACCGTCCAGGAGTCCTCCCCGCCGAGCAGGGCCGTCAGGTCGCCCTCGCCCTGGCGCCGGACGGCCTCGTCCAGCTGCTCGTTGAGCTGCCGGTCGTACACCGGGCGCTCGACGTCGCGCAGGACGCCGATCGGGGTGGGCTCGGAGAGCCGGGAGAGTGCGAAGGCGCGGGTCGGATCCGGGTCGGCGACGTCGTGGACGATCTCCTCGCCGTCCGGGGTGAGCCGGTACGGCCGGCCGTGTTCGAGGCGGAGCAGCGCGGTGTCGCGGGTGGCGGGGTCCTTGAGGACGTCGAAGGCGCCGTCGTTGAAGATGTTGCAGTTCTGGTAGATCTCCACCAGCGCCGTGCCCTGGTGCTCCGCCGCCGCCCGCAGCACCGACTGGAGGTGCTGGCGGTCGGAGTCGATGGTGCGGGCCACGAAGGTGGCCTCCGCGCCCAGAGCCAGCGACAGCGGGCGGAAGGGCTCGTCCAGCGAGCCCATCGGCGTGGACTTGGTGATCTTCCCGGTCTCGCTGGTGGGCGAGTACTGGCCCTTGGTCAGGCCGTAGATCCGGTTGTTGAAGAGCAGGATCTTCAGGTTGACGTTCCGCCGCAGGGCGTGGA
>NZ_JBEPAK010000470.1:0-1745 GCF_040298565.1 Kitasatospora sp. NPDC001539
GGCTGCCGGTGACCACCCTCTCCGGCAGCGGCCGTCGCGCGTCACAGCCGGGCGAGGTCCGGCTCGCGCTGCACCACGTCCAGTTGGGGATCGGCGTTGAGCATCGCGTGGTGCAGCCGCTGCAGCTTAGGGGAGGGCTCCAGGCCGATCGACTCGACCAGCGTGCCGTGCAGCCGCCGGTAGACGTCCAGCGCGTTGGAGGCCCGCCCGCAGCGGTAGAGGGCCAGCATGTAGTGCGCGTGCAGGTTCTGGTGCATCGGGTGGCGGGCCGTCAGCGAGGCCAACTCGCCGATCAGACTGGCGTGCCGGCCCAGGCCGAGATCGGCGCTGATCCGGTCGTCGACCGCGCACAGCCGGTTCTCCTCCAGCTGGACGGCCTCGATCGAGAGGATCTCGCCGAGCTGCAGGTCGGCCATGGCCGGCCCGCGCCACAGGTCCAGCGCGGCGCGCAGCTGGATCGCCGCGGTCGCGCAGTCCCCGGCCCGCAGCGCCGCCTGGCCGGCCTCCCGCAGCCGGTCGAACCGGGCCGCGTCGGTCTGCTCCACGGGGACGTCGAGCAGGTACCCGTTGTACTGGGTGCGCAGCAGCGTCTTGGGACAGGTGCCCTCCGGGGCCAGGCCCTTGGCGAGCATACGGCGCAGCTGCAGGATGTACGTCTGCAGGGTGGTGGCCGCGCTGCGCGGCGGGTCGTACGACCACAGCTCGTGGAAGAGCGTCTCCACCGGCACCTTGGTGCCGGACCGGAGGGCGAGCAGGGCGAGGACCTGCCTGGGCTTCCCCGCGCTCGGCACCACCGACGTCCGTCCGAGCCTGGCGGTCAGTGGGCCAAGGATGCCGATCTCCACCGGAGTCTCCCTTCGTGCTCAGTGCTCCGTGCCGCGTGGCGAAGGCGCCGGCGTCGCGAAGGCGTCGCGTCGCGAAGTCGCAGCTCACGAAGGCCTTCGGGCCTCGCTGACCCCACAGGCGGGGATGCGCCTCGCAGCGTCTTCACCATGGCATCCGGTGGGGCCCGCACCCCAGTGCCGGCCTCACCGATCGGGGATGACTCGGAAAGGGGCCGGGGCGTGAGGATTTCACGGTCGATCGGTGAGCCCGGCACTGTCCCCGGATCCGGCCGCGAGCCCAGAATCCTGGTGCCGCTCCGGGAAGGCCCGGGACGGAGCCCACGAGAACCGACGGACCATCACGACACCTGGGGGAGAACGTGTTCGGAACTGCTCTTCTCGAATCGCTGGACCTGACCGACCTGCTCGCCCCGGCCGGGGACCACGACCCGGACCTGACCATCGTGGACCTCGACCACCCCGCCGCCGGGCGCGCCCAGCTGTGCGTCTGCTTCTCGACCGACGGCCTGTAGGGGGTCCTCCGGTGATCCGCGGAGCCGACTCGACCGCCGCGCCCGTCCCCGTGGCGCCGGCCGCCGCCGCCGACCGCCGCCCGATCGGCTTCCGCAGCCACCTGCGGACCGAGGTGGTGCCCGGTGACGCCGCCTACCTGGTCTCCGACCAGGGCGTGACCGCCCTGCAGGGCGAGGGCATCGAACGGCTGGTGCCGCTGCTCGACGGCACCCGCGACCTCGCGGGCGTGCTGCGGGACGCCGCCCCCGGACTCCCGGACGGCCGGGCCCGGCAGCTGATCGCCCGGCTCGCGCGAGCCGGGCTGATCGGCTACCGCGACGAGCCCGCCGCCGGGCCCTCGACTACGAGGAGGGCCCGGACGTGCGGATCGTCCCCGGTGACCAGGCC
>NZ_JBEPAK010000471.1:0-1693 GCF_040298565.1 Kitasatospora sp. NPDC001539
CGGCTGGGCCCCGCCCGCGGGGGGGCGGGGGGGGGGGGCCCATGTCCGTACCAGTGCATGTCCGTACCAGTGCATGTCCGTACCACTGCGCACCCGCGACGATTCACCCGGATCGCCGGGGCGATCGGGTGAACACGCCCAGGACTCCACCCGAAGGGCGCACAGTCCGTAGCGGCGCCGCCACGCTCCGGTGGCAACCGCTCCCCCGGTGGTTGACGGTGGATCAGGCGCCATCGTCCGCGAGTCCCCTGTCCGGCACCGTGCCGGCGGTCGCGGACCCTCGCGCCGGAAGGATCATCCTCATGCGTTCTGCACGCACTCTGCTCGCCGGGGCGGCCGTCGCCGCCGTCCTCACCGTCGGCACTCCCATGGCCTTCGCCGACGGCTCCTCCGACCAGGGCAAGAACCTCACCTGGCAGGAGAAGCAGCCCGACAAGGGCGCCTCCGAATCCTCGAAGGGCTACGACGACAAGAAGCCCGGTGGCGGCGCCTCCGAGGAGAAGGGCTCCGGCGAGCACAAGGGCACGGAGAGCAAGGGCACCGAGAGCAAGGGCTACGACGGCAAGGGTTACGAGGGCAAGGAAGAGGAGCACCAGAGCCCGCACGGCGGCGTGCACACCGGCGGCGGCGGGCTGGCGCTGTCCGGCGGGGGCCTGGCCTCCGGCGCGGTGCTGCTGCTCGGCGGCCTCGGGGCCGGCGCCCTCGCGCTGCGCCGCGGGCGGCGTGCGGCCGGCACCGCGGCCGTCTGATCCCGCCACTGCCGCCTCCGGGCGCCCCACTCCCTTCCCCGGGGGTGGGGCGTGCGGGGGCGGCGCACCGTTGCGGAACCGGATCCGGTGCAGGCGGCGGTCACGGCGGCAGGGGCCGTCAGGCGGGTCGGACGGCCCGGCTGCTCACCCGGGTCGACGGCCCGGCGGGTCGGACGGCCGAGCGGCTCGCCCGGTTCGGCGGAGGACTTCTAGCGGAGGACAGGAATGATGGGCGCTCCCGGCGCTGGAATGCCCCGGCTGCTGCAGGCGGGGATGGGCGCGGCAGCGGTCGGGCTGCTGCTGATCTACAACTCGGTGGACACCCGGCCGGGTGACGACGACTCCCCCGCCGGCCAGTCCGCTCCCCCGGCGGCCGCCGCACCCGCCGTCCCGGGGCAGGCCGCGGCGGCGGCCGCGAAGGCGTCCCCGGCGGCGCCTGGCGCTCCGGCGCTGAAGCGGTCCAAGCCGACCCGGCTGCGGATCCCGCAGATCGCGGTGGACGCGCCGTTCACCGAACTCACCCTCAACCAGGCCGGCCAGCTCAACGCGCCGCCGCCGGACGACAAGAACCTGGTCGGCTGGTACCGGGACGGCGTGACCCCGGGCGAGCGCGGCAGCGCGGTCGTCGCCGGCCACGTCGACACCACCAAGGGCCCGGCGGTGTTCCTGCTGCTGAGCCTGCTGCTGCCGGGCAACAAGGTCGAGGTGAGCCGGGCCGACGGCACGGTCGCGGTGTTCACGGTCGACTCCGTGGAGACCTTCGCCAAGGACGCCTTCCCCGACCAGAAGGTGTACGGGAAGACCCAGGACGCCCAGCTGCGGCTGATCACCTGCGGCGGCACGTACGACAAGAAGCGGCGGGATTACCTGGACAACGTCGTGGTCTTCGCCCACCTGGAGTCCTCGCACAAGGCCTGATCCCGGGCACGCCCGAGCGGGCCCCG
>NZ_JBEPAK010000472.1:0-1692 GCF_040298565.1 Kitasatospora sp. NPDC001539
AGAAGCGATTCCCAAACCGGGGGACATGGCTGCCGCTCGAACTTCCGTGCGCATCAGCCTCGTTCAGGTGATCAGTTCGCGGCCGGCGCATAGAAGAAGGGCCTCTTGCCCAGTTCGGTGATGTCGAGTCAACGAACAACCAGGAGGCCCTCGTGCTCCACTCTGGCGTGCCCGCCGCGTCCGTGTCCAGCTCCGGCATGTCGTGCGATTGCCTCGCACACCGGCTCGGGAACGCCGCCGACCAGCCCGACCGGACCCGCCGCTACGGCTCCGACCTCACCAACGCGGAGTGGGCGATCGTGCGGCCGCTGCTGCCGGTCCCGGCCTGGATGAACGGGCAAGGGGGTCGCCCGGAGGGCTTCTGCCACCGGCAGATGATCGACGCGGTGCGCTACCTGGTCACCGAGGGCGTGCGCTGGGCCAGCCTGCCCGCCGACTTCCCCAAGTGGCGGGCCGTCTACCGGTTCTTCCGCCGCTGGCGCGACAACGACCTCATCAAGGAGCTCTACGGCCGACTGCGCAAGATGCTGCGCGAACTGGCCGGCAAGAAGGAGGAACCCACCGCCGCGATCATCGACTCGCAGTCGGTCAAGGCCGACGCCACCGTCGGCGCGGCCACCCGCGGCTACGACGCCGGAAAGAAGATCAACGGTCGCAAGCGGCACATCGCCGTGGACACCCTGGGCCTTCTGCTGGTGGTGATGGTCACCGCCGCCTCGGTCAAGGACAACGACGCCGGCCGCGACCTCCTTGAACAACTGCGCGCCGAACACCACCGCATCGCCCTGGTCTGGGCCGACGGCGGCTACACCGGCTGGCTCGTCGCCTTCGCCCACGCCGCCCTGGCCCTCGCACTGACCGTCGTCAAACGCAGCGACGACGCCACCGGGTTCGTCGTGCTGCCCCGCAGGTGGATCGTGGAACGATCCTTCTCCTGGCTGATCCGGGCCCGGCGCCTGGCCCGCGACTACGAGACCCGCATCGACAGCGCCGAGGCGATGGCCTGGTGGGCCGCGAGCATCCCGGCCACCCGCCGACTGGCCCGCTCGGGCCGACCCTCCCCGCGCCGCGTCAAGCGGTCCGCGGCCTGAACAGCCCCGGCCGCACCTCGGTCAACCAGCCCCGCTCCACCAGCCGCTTCGCCCTGAACCGGGCCGCCTGCTCCTTCGCATCACTCGCCGGCCAGCCCAGATCCTCGCGCATCGCCCGCGCCCGCACCCCATCCCCGCCTCCGGCCGCATCTCGCTCGACCAGGGCCACGACCCGCGCGCACTCGGGCGGCAGCACCTCCACCCCCAACCCCTCACGCCACAAGGGGACTTCGACCCGTAGCCCGGCCACGCCCGCGACCGGCTCCACCACCGGTCCACCGGCCGACGCCCCGGGCACCGCGGCCTCATCGGCCACCTCGGCCAGGGCCGCCACCGTCTCCTCCCGGGCGATCACCGCGCGCCGCGCGGCCTCATCCGCCTCCGCCACGGCGGCCTGGACCCGCTCCAACTCGGCGCGCAATTCCTCCGCCCTGGCCAGCGCCACCCGCTCACGCCGCTCCAGCACCCCCAGCACCGACGGCATCCGCCACCTCCGACCACGCCCCGCACCAACACGACGGTCCGAGCATGCCTACCGAGCGACGGCCACACACCTCACCTGCGAAAACGTGACCCTGCCTTCGGTTTGGGAATCGCTTCT
>NZ_JBEPAK010000473.1:0-1692 GCF_040298565.1 Kitasatospora sp. NPDC001539
ACGCGCTCGCCGAGCCGGCGCACCACCCCGCGCTGCACGGCTGGGTGACCAGCACCGCCGCCGCATTGTCCGAGCGCATGATTGTGGGATGGGTTTCTGGAGATCAACAGAAACGATTCAGCTATGCGGTTGCGTGCCGATTGTCTGTGCGAACCCTCACCGTTGAGAGTGAATGGGAAATCTGTTCCGTACCCCGTTTGCCGCAGCGTCGTTCATCCCTGTGCAGCCCGCCGAACGGGTTGCGTTGTCCGTACAGGAGGAATGATGAAGGTCAAGAAGATCGCCGCCGTCGCCGCCGCCACCGGTGGCCTGGTGCTCGCCGCCGCCGGTGTCGCGTCCGCTCACGGCGGCGCCGCTGCCGACGGTGTGGCCGCGGGCTCCCCGGGCGTCGTCTCTGGCAACCAGGTCCAGGTTCCGGTCCACATCCCGGTGAACGTGTGCGGCAACACCGTCAGCGTGATCGGCGTGCTGAACCCGGCGTTCGGCAACCACTGCGCCAACTTCTGAGTCGACCTCCGGGCTGCTGAGGCCCGTTGAGCCGATTCCCATCACGGCCCCCGGGCGGCGGACGCGCCGCACCGGGGGCCGTCGCGTGTCAGGGGTTTCTGTCAGGGGCTTCGCCTGCCGGATCCGGGGGCTCCGCCGCCGGTGGATCGGCAACGCTCGAGGGCCCTCATCGCTCGATCGGGTGAAGTGGGTTCGTTTGGCTCAACCTCGCCGTTGGCTTCTCGTTAACTCCTGTGCAGTCGAAGACCTTGGGTGATTTCCGGCTATACAGAAATTCCGACTTTCATAAGGTTCACGTCAAGGTCGCCATGTCGTCTCGAAAACGTCAGGGGAAAACATGAGGAATGTAGCCAAGAAGGGGATCCTCACTGCCGTGGCCACCGGCAGTGTGCTGGCCTCGACCGCCGGCTACGCCTATGCGGGCGCCGAGGCGCAGGGAGGTGCGGCGGGCTCGCCGGGCGTCGCCTCGGGCAACTCGGTCCAGGTGCCCGTCGAGGTACCGATCAATGCCTGCGGCAACACGGTCGATGTGATCGGCGTACTGAACCCCGCCTTCGGCAACCGCTGTGCCAATGCCAGTACCAGTCGCCACGCGGCCCCGCCGCCCGTGCACGTCTCCCAGCCCGGTGGCGCGGGCACTGGTGGCGCCGGTGCCGGCGGCTCCCACTCCGGTGGCTCCCACACCGACGGGCCGTCCACCGACGCGCACCGGGGGCCCACCGCCTCGGGTGCTTCCGCCAGCGGTGGCGCGGTGGGCTCGCCCGGCGTGATCTCCGGCAACAGCGTCCAGGCCCCGGTGCACGTCCCGGTCAACGCCTGCGGCAACTCGGTGAACGTGGTGGGTGCCGCGAACCCGGCCTTCGGCAACTCCTGCGGCAACGTGGCCCAGCCCGCGCCGAAGCCGACCGACGACTGCCCCGAGGACCACACCCCCGCCACCCCGCCGGCCGGCAGCGGGGAGTCCGGCCAGGGCGGCGGGCGCAACGGCGGTTCGTCCACCGGCAGCACCCCCGTCACCGCCCCGGCGACGGGCGGCGTCACCCAGGCCGCCGCACGGACCAGCACTCCGGTCACCCCCGTCGCGCAGGCCGCCGCGAGCAACCAGCTGGCCTCCACCGGCGCCGGCGCGCGAGAGTCGGCGGCAGTGCAGCGAGGAAGCAGTACTCAGGATCAGGCTGAGGAGCG
>NZ_JBEPAK010000474.1:0-1684 GCF_040298565.1 Kitasatospora sp. NPDC001539
GCTTCACCGCCTGCCCCTACGGCGACCCCGGCACCCGCATGTACCGCACCGGCGACCTCGCCCGCTGGACCACCACCGGCGAACTGGAGTTCGTCACTCGCGCGGACGACCAGATCAAGCTCCGCGGCTTCCGCATCGAACTCGGCGAGGTGGAGACCGCCTTCGCCGCCCACCCGGCCGTCGGACAGGTCGTCGCGACCGTCCGCGAGGACCAACCCGGCGACAAACGCCTCGTCGTCTACACCACCGGCACCGCCACCCCCGCCGAACTGCACACCTTCGCCGCCGAACGCCTCCCCGCCTACATGCTCCCCGCCGCCGTCGTCACCCTCGACACCCTCCCCATCACCCCCAACGGCAAGATCGACCGCCGCGCCCTCCCCACCCCCGACTACGGCGCAGCCGCCACCGTCCGCGAGCCCCGCACCACCACCGAACGAACCCTCTGCGAACTCTTCGCCGACGTCCTCGCACTACCCACCGTCGGCATCGACGACAACTTCTTCGACCTCGGCGGCCACTCCCTCCTCGCCACCAAGCTCGCCAGCCGCATCCGCACCACCCTGGACGTCGAGGTCCCCATCCGCACCCTGTTCGACGCACCCACCGTCGCCGGGCTGGCCCGCCGACTCGGCGAGAGTCACACCGACGGACGCGCGGCGCTGGCGCCCCGGAAGCGCCCCGAGCTGGTGCCGCTCTCCTACGCCCAGCAACGGCTCTGGTTCATCGAGCAGTTCGAGGGCCCGAGCGCCCTGTACAACACCCCGTTTGCCGTCCGGCTGACCGGCGAGATCGACACCACCGCCCTCGCCGAGGCCCTGCGGGACGTCGCGGACCGGCACGAAGTGCTGCGCACCACCTTCCCGACCGTCGAGGGCCGGCCCCACCAGCAGGTCCGCGACGACCTCGAGCCCACCCTCCAACTGACCCGCGTCGCCGACGAGTCCGAACTGGCCGAAGTGCTCGACCAGGCGATCGGCCACGTCTTCGACCTGGCCACCGAGCCGCCGATCCGCACCCGGCTGTTCTCCCTCGGCGCCGACCGTCACGTGCTGCTGGTGCTGCTGCACCACATCGCCAGCGACGGCTGGTCCGTCGCCCCGCTCTTCCGGGACCTCGCCGCCGCCTACCAGGCCCGCCGCAGCGGCTCGGCACCCGACTGGCGGCCGCTGCCCGTCCAGTACGCCGACTACACCCTCTGGCAGCGCGAACTCCTCGGCTCGGAAGACGACCAGGACAGTCTGCTCGGACGGCAACTCGCCTTCTGGGAGCGGTCGCTGTCCGACGCGCCGGAGGAACTGGCGCTCCCCTACGACCGGCCCCGGCCGACCACCCCCAGCCATCGGGGCGACCTGGTCGAGTTCACCGTCGGCACCGAACTGCACGGCGCTCTTGCGGAGTTGGCCGCCGCGCAGAACGCCAGTCTGTTCATGGTCCTCCAGGCCGCCGTCGCCACCCTCTACACCCGGCTCGGCGCCGGCACCGACCTGCCCCTCGGCACCCCCGTCGCCGGACGCACCGATGCGGCCCTCGACGACCTCGTCGGCTTCTTCGTCAACACCCTCGTCCTGCGCACCGACACCACCGGCAACCCCACCTTCCGGCAACTGCTGGACCGCGTCCGCCACACCGACCTCGACGCCTACGACCACCAGGACATCCCCTTCGAGCGCCTGGTCGAACA
>NZ_JBEPAK010000475.1:0-1676 GCF_040298565.1 Kitasatospora sp. NPDC001539
TTCTTCCGCGCCCCGGCCGTCCGACGCATCGTGGTGGTGAACGAGCTGGACCCGGTCGCGTGCAGGGCCGTGACGCCGCGCCGGTACAGATCACCGAGGAGGGACAGCGCGATGACGCTCTTCCCGGTACCGGGGCCGCCCGCGACGACGACGACCTCCTTGTGGTCGGACCGCTGCGCCCGGCGGACCGCGCGCAGCACCAGCTCGTAGGCGACCCGCTGCTCGTCCAGCAGCACGAACTGCTCGCGCTCACGGACCTCCTCGGCGGCAACCGCCATCAACTGCTTGGACGGCGCCACCTTGCCCGCGAGCAACTGGTCCGCCGCCTCCGCGCCGGAGACCGGCTTCAGCTTCGACTGGAGGTACTGGATGAACTCCCCGCGGCGCTCGGCCGTGAAGAGCCGGCCGCGATCGTCCTGCGGCACCTCGTACAGGCCCTGAACGCCGAACTCCGTCGAGTTGTGAAGGAAGGCCACACCGGACAACCGCTCGGGATGGGCAGCAAGCGCCCCGTTGAAGGAGATCAGGTAGTCGCAGTAGCCGCGGACCTGCTCGATCGGGTTCAGCACGGGCCGGGCGTAGGCGTCGACCCGGCAGAGCAGCGGCTCGCCGTCCTCCGGAAGCGCGCTGCTCCACTGCTTGAGCTCGACCACCACGTACGACGGATCGCCCGTGCCCGGGTTCACGCCGGCGAGTATGACGTCCGCGCGCTTGCTGTTGAGCGGCAGTGAGTACTCGAGCAGCACCTCCACCATGCCGAGCCCAGCGTCCAGCAGAGCATTGGTCAAGACCGGGATGCTCCGCTCCCAGGAGCGCACCTCCGACGGGCTCGGCTTGCGGCCGTGCTTGTGAACGAACTGGTCGATGAGACGCACGTACAGTGATCCGGCCAAGCTCTCGGCAGCGACCGCGGATGCGGAGTCGCGGAACAGCAAGACATGCTCCCAGGCAGCACGAAGTGACTCGTGCGGGTGGGGGCATGTCCCTGGAGGGAAGCCCGGCGGGCCGCGCTGATGACAGGGCCAAACCTACAACGGGGATTCTGAGCTCGTACCCGAACGCCCGAGCATTCGCCGACGCAGGGTGGGGCGCTGATAGGTGACGAGGGTGATTCGTGTGGTCGACTGGCCCCAGAGCAGCCCCGTTCTTACGGGGAGGACTGTGACAACGGGGTGCAGGCTCCCCAAGGAAGAGGAGCAGCCCCGCCTGTACGGGGAGGAGCGCGGTACGGTCGCCTCCGCCGGCCGGTACGACGGAGCAGCCGCGCCTACTCGAGGCTGCTCGGTACTTGGACTGGTCGACGAGGTTCCGAGTCTTCAACGCGTCGACACGCCAGGCCCAGTCCCCCCGCGCGGAGAGGTTGCTCCGGACCCGCAGTCGTCCGGGCGTGGCCATCGCTGCACGTCAGGCGATAGACAGCCCGCGCTGTTCCTGCACCCAAAAACACCATAGGGACGGTGGTGAGCGACGCCTGGTCCCCGACGCGTCCCCGAGCCCCCGCGGCTTCCAGCACAGCTGCATGAGGGTGACGCCAACTGATGAGCCGAGCCGCCTGTGAGCGTCGCTTGTACTGGTAGGACAGCGTCGGCGATGCCCACATCCGCCCTGCGATCGAAGCAGCTCCCGCTTACCCGGGGAGGACGCCCCCTCATCCGCCATGCGACCGGAGGTCCCGC
>NZ_JBEPAK010000476.1:0-1657 GCF_040298565.1 Kitasatospora sp. NPDC001539
GGCGGGACCACGAATGCGTGGGCCCGCCGCGCCCCGGCGCGTCCGGCGCCTGAACGCCGCGTCCGGCAGCCCGTCAGGGGCCGGCGCGGGTCAGAACCAGTGCAGGCAGTGCGGCGGGCGCTCGGCGCGGAAGAGGGCGTCGGCGAGAGCGGCCGCGCCCGGGCGGTGGGCCCGGACGTGTCCGGCCCGCACCAGGGTGCTCGGGGCCGTCCCGCCCAGGTAGACCGCGCCCAGATCGCGCACATCGAGGGACAGGTCGGGCTCCCGGTCCGTCGGCACGCAGTCGGCCTTGCCGTCCCGGACGGTGAGCAGGTGGCGGCCGTGCTCGCCGAGGAACGGGTCGTCCACGTCGAGGACGAGTTCGCCGTCTGTCGACCAGCCGCGCGAGGTCAGTGCGCGCGGGATGTCCAGCAGCCGCACCCAGAGCCAGTCGGTGTGGTCGCTCAGCTGCCCGGCCCTGAAGTCGGCGAGCTGCCAGCGCAACGGGTGCTCCGGCGGGACGTGCTTGAACACCACCTCGGTGACCAGGTCGTGCCCGAGCACGAACCGGGCCAGCGCGGTGTGGACGGCGTCGTCGGTGGCGATCACCTCGTCGACCGTCAGAACGTTGTCGTCGCCGCGGGAGTAGCTGGCGTACCCGTCGGGCACGCCGTCGGCGCCGCGGTGGACGGCGACGTAACGCGGTGCCGGGGCGATCGGGGGCTGGCCTGCGCCCAGCGCCCACCAGTGGGGCGGCCGGTTCAGCGCGCCCGGTTGGAGGCGGCGGTAGCGGTCGTAGACCTCTTCGAGGATCCCGCCGCACTCGGCGCGCCGCAGCAGTTCGACCGTGCCGGTGTCCGCGCCGGTTCCCGTACCGGTGCCCGAGCGGGAGGGCGCGTCGGTCACCGCGGCGCCGGAGCGTCCGCCGGCCGGGGGCGGGACGAGGGCGGCCCGGGGCGGGACGAGGGCGGCCCGGTGGCGCGGAACCGTCAGGCGCTGGGTGTACGTCGCGGGACCGTAGCCGAACCTGCCGTATATCAGGGCCTCGGAGGCCAGCAGGACGGACAGGAGCTCCCCGCGGGCCCGCAGCTCGGTGAGCTGATGGCGCATCATCGCGGTGAGCACGCCCTGGCGGCGGTGCGAGGGCAGGACGCCGACGCCGGTCACGCCGGGGGCGGGGACGATCGTGCCGCCGGGCAGGGTGAGCTCGAAGGAGTACGCACCGGCGGTGCCGACCGGCCGCCCGTCCGCCGCGAGGGCGAGCAGATTGCGGTCCATCTCGGCCGCCGACCACCAGACCCCGCCGCCGTCCTCGGCCGGAGCCTCCGGAAAGCGTGCGAAGGCGGCATGGAGGGTGTCGACGTAGACGTCGCGGTCCCGGTCGGTCGTGGAACGGATCTCCATGGGAGTTGCTGCCTCCTGTGGCCACCGGCACCACCCGTCGTGGCGCCCCGCACAGTCCAGTCGCCGATCGACGGCAGGGTCAACCGAATTACCGCGCGGGGAGGGCGGAGAAGGGGCGCTAGGCGTGCCCGGTGCGGGCGGTTGAGCCCGGCGGCCCGGGCCGCCCCCCCCGGGGGGGGCCGGGCGGGGGGGCCCGGGGGGCCGCCCGGGGGGGGCGGCCATAAGAGGAAGACACCACAAAAAACCAAAAAACCCAAAAAAAAAATAAGTTTAG
>NZ_JBEPAK010000477.1:0-1539 GCF_040298565.1 Kitasatospora sp. NPDC001539
GACGTCGTCGAGGGCGACGACGCGGGTCTCCCCCTCCCCGTAGACCTTGTTCAGGCCGGTGGCGCGGGCGGCCGCGGTGCGGACGGCGGTGGCGGTCGACGTGGTCACGGGGTGCTCTCCTTGCTGGCTGACTGACGCGTACCTCCATGCTCCGGGGTGTGATCATGGTCTGGCGTCGCTCCGTCGAACGGTTGGTCCCACCACCGCCGGGCGTACGGGAGGGGCAGGGCCGTCCTCCTGCGGTATGACGGTGACCCTGAGGCGGGCCCGGTGGCCGGATCGCTGTGCTTCGTGGCCGAAATCTCGAACTGTTCGTCAGATAGCAAGGAAACATGACAACTTCCCGGGCCGGGAACATGCGAAAGGGTGAGCCGGGCGACTAGGCTCAGGGGTGCTTTCGCAGGACGCCCGGATGGTGGAACGCAGACACGGGCAGCTTAAAACTGCTTGGCCGCGAGGCCGTGCCGGTTCGAGTCCGGCTCCGGGCACCACTCGACCCGCGGGGGCGCCGTCGGCGTCCCCGCCGCGAGACGTTCAACGGATCCTCCTCGCGGCGTATCCCGAATCCTTTGCCAAGCCATTACCCTGGTGCGCGGGGCGGTGCAGTGCCGCCACGGAGGGAATGAGCAATGAGAAGCAGCAACCCGGTCTTCTCGCGGGAGGGGTCCTTCACCCGCGAGCCCGGCTACGCGGGGTTCGGTACCACCGCGCAGGCCGGGAGCCCGTACGGAAACCCGTACGCGGGCACCCCCTACGCCCAGCCGCAGGGGCAGGGCCCGCTGACGGACGAGCAGCTGTACGACCTGTACAACGGGCCGTCCGCCGGCCCGGCGGCCACCGGGCGGATGACGCTCGACGACGTGGTCGCCCGCACCGCCATGACGCTGCTCACCCTGGTCGCAGCCGGCGCGGTGGCCTGGTTCGCGCTGCCCTTCGAGAACTACGGCTTCGCGATCGCCGCCAGCGTCGTGGCCATGGTGGTCGGCCTGGTGGCCTCCTTCAAGCGCAGCGTCAGCCCGCCGCTGATCCTGCTGTACGCGGCTCTCCAGGGCTTCGCGATGGGCGCGTGGTCGCACGCGCTGAACACCATCCTGAACGGCATCGTGATCCAGGCGGTGCTGGGTACGGCGGCGGTCTTCGCAGCGATGCTGTTCGCCTACAAGAGCGGCAGGATCCGGGTCACCGCCCGCTACACCCGGGTCGGCATCGCCGTCGCCATGGGCTTCGTGCTGCTGATGCTGGTCAACGTCGTCGCGACGGCCTTCGGCGCCGACATGGGCCTGCGCTCGGGCCCGCTCGGCATCGTGGTCGGCCTGGTCGGCGTCGGCCTCGGCGCGTTCTTCCTGTCGCTGGACTTCGCGGAGATCGAGACGGCCATCGCCCAGGGGGCTCCGCAGCGCGAGTCCTGGCGGGCCGCCTTCGGGCTGACCCTGTCGCTGGTCTGGATCTACATGGAGATGCTGCGGCTGATCGCGATCCTGCGCGGCGACGACTGACGCACCCTCGCCCTCACCACTGCCGCCGGGCCCCGGAGCGAAC
>NZ_JBEPAK010000479.1:0-1506 GCF_040298565.1 Kitasatospora sp. NPDC001539
GGACGGGCTCGGCCCCGAAGCGGTCCTGGTGCTCGTCGATGAGCTTCAGTACCGTCGCCGGGTCGGGTCGAGCTCCTGGGCGAAAAAAGCCGAGGTGGAGTCAACCGGTCAGCGCAACACCCGAGGTGGTGGAGGGTGTGGCGTATGGCGAGGATGGGTCGTCCGGGCATGTCGGACACGCAGAAGCGAGAGTTGTGGGACCGCTGGAAGGCCGGTGAGTCGATCAGCGAGATCTCCCGTGCCCTGGGCAGGCCACCGGGGTCGATCTTCACGATCATCAAGGCCAACGGCGGGTACGTTCCGCCGGTCCGATGCCGTCGGCCGGGCTCGCTGACGTTCGCCGAGCGGGAGTCGATCTCCCGTGGACTGGCCCGAGGCGACTCACTCCGCGAGATCTCCCGCGCCCTGGGGCGCGCGGCATCGACCATCAGCCGGGAGATCGCCCGCAACAAGGGCGCCGAGCACTACCGGGCGGTGGACGCCGAGGACCGGGCCTGGAACCGCGCCCGACGCTCAAAACTCTGCCTCTTGGCCATCAACGAGCCCCTTCGCGCACTGGTCGCCGAGAAGCTGGCCGAGGACTGGTCACCGAAGCAGATAGCCGGGCACCTGGCCAAGACCCAGCCGGCCGAGTCGGGGATGCGGATCAGCCACGAGAGCATCTACAAGTCCCTGTTCATGCAGACGCGCAAAGTCCTCGCGAAGGAGCTCCAACAGCACCTGCGCTCGGGACGTCCGACCAGACGCAATATCCACAACACTGTTACTGGGCAGTGGCGTTCACAGATCAAAGATGCCGTCCCCATCCACGAACGCCCTGCCGAGGCGCGCGATCGCAAGGTGCCCGGGCACTGGGAGGGTGACCTTGTGATGGGCAAGGGCGTCACTCAGGTGGCGACCCTCGTCGAGCGCACCACCCGCTTCACCATGCTGGTCCAGCTCGATGCACGGGACACGGCCACCGTCACCGCCAGAGTCTCGACCCAGATGCTTCAACTACCCGCCCAGCACAGGAAGTCACTGACCTGGGACCGCGGAATGGAGCTGGCCGCTCACAAGAGCGTCACTGCCGCGACCGGCTTGGCCGTCTACTTCGCCGACCCCCAGAGCCCATGGCAGCGCGGCACCAACGAGAACACCAACCGGCTCTTGCGGCAGTACCTACCCAAGGGCGCCGGAATGGGTCACCTCACCCAGGACGACCTGGACGCCATCGCCCTGCGGTTGAACACCCGCCCCCGGCAGACCCTCGACTTCGAGACACCGGCCGATAGGCTGGAGGCCCTGTTGCGCTGACCGGTTGACTCCACCGAGGCGGCCTTGAGGATCTCGCAGGACCGGCGGAGCTCGGCGTTCTCCTTGCGCAGAGCGGCCAGCTCCTCCTTCTCGGCCGTGGTGAGCCGGTCGTCGCGCTCGCCCCGGTCCGCCTCGTCCTGGCGGATCCAGTTCCGCAGGGCCTCGTGGTGCACCCCCAGATCGCGGGCCATCTGCCGGATCACCGGCTTC
>NZ_JBEPAK010000480.1:0-1468 GCF_040298565.1 Kitasatospora sp. NPDC001539
ACCAGCACGTACAGCACGGTGTCCACGACCAGTCGACGCGAAAACTTCAGCGGACGGCCACCCCGGCGCGGATCCCGCTCCGGCAACAGCGGCTCGATCACCGCCCACTGAGCGTCCGTCAACGACGAGTCATACGAAGGCTTACACGAACAGACACACATGGCAGTGATCTTCGCGGAAACCCGACCGGCGAAGATCACCGCAAGTGCATCACACTCCGAAGTTGATCACTTACCCAACACTTTCTGAGCCCTGGCGCTCACGACCTGCGGCGTGGTCAGCCGTCCGTGGGGGTTCGACGCGGCCGCCGGAGCGAGTGCGCCGCCGATGCTCGGCGCCGGCTCGCCGCCCGCCGCTGCCAGGCCGGCTCCTCCTGAACAGGGCCGGGCGGCTCCCCCTGCGGCGGCAGGGCGAGCCGCCGGTGCCCGTGCCGCCGCCCCTGCCACGAGCGGTCCGACGTGCCGACCGTACGGCAGGCACCACCCGCCATGCCCGCGGGGTTAGGCAGTCGCCTAGGTGACTTTCGCCGATGAGGGCACGGGCGGCCCGGACCAGACTCGGGGACATGAAGAACACGCCCTCGGGCATCGACCGGGCCGCCCCGGTCGTGGCCCGCCGTGAGCTGCCGATCCGGGCCCCGGCCCCTGCCGTCTGGGCGCTGCTGACGTACGTGCCCGGCTGGCCGGTCTGGCAGCCGGACATCGCCGAGGCCCGCGCCCTGACCCCGCTGGCGCCGGGCGCGACGTTCCACTGGCGGACCGGCGGCGTGGACGTCACCTCCACCGTGTACGCGCTCGACGCGCCCCGGTCGATCCTCTGGGGCGGTTCCTCGCAGGGCATCACCGCCGTCCACCGGTGGACGTTCACACCTTCGGTCAGCGCGACGGTCGTCGTCACGGAGGAGTCCTGGGACGGTGAGGCCGTACGCGCCGACGCCGACGCCGTCGCCCGGGCCCTGGACCGGTCCCTCGCGCACTGGCTGCTGTACCTGAAGTCCGCCGCCGAGCGCCCCGCGCGCTGACGCCGGCCGCGCCGTCCCTCTCCCCCCGCCGGCCGCGCCGTCCCTTCCCCCCACCCCGGCCCGCTCCCACGGCCCCGTTCACGGAGTTCCCATGCCCAGTCCGCCCCGCGCCGCCGTCCTCGCGGTGCTGGCCTCCGCCCAGTTCACCGTCCTGCTCGCCACCTCGATCGTGAACGTCGCCCTGCCGCAGATCAGGGACGGCGTCGGCCTCTCCGACTCGGCCACCACCTGGGTCGTCAACGCCTACGGCCTGGCGTTCGGGGCGCTGCTGCTGTCCGGCGGGCGGGCCTCCGACCTGCTGGGACACCGTCGCGTCCTGCTCGCCGGTCTCGGCGTCTTCGGGACCGCGTCCGCGACGGCCGCGCTCGCGGCCTCGCCGGGGGTCCTGATCGCCGCGCGGGCCGTCCAGGGCGTGGGCGCGGCGGCGGTCGCACCGGCGGCCCTCGC
>NZ_JBEPAK010000481.1:0-1464 GCF_040298565.1 Kitasatospora sp. NPDC001539
GCAGACCTCTGATGCAACCCACGAACAGTCCAACGAGCAAACATGACATCCGCCGCGGTAAGCACACCGGGGAACACACGGCTCCCGCCGCCAGGGCGGCCGTCCGCGGGTGTCCGCAGGCGTCCGCGGGCGCCATTGCGCTCGGCCCACGCAGCAGCGCCCAACGGCAGTCGGCCGCGGCGCTCGAGGGGGTCGCAGCCCTCAGCCGTGGCGGCAACGCTCAGGGGCCGCCACACCGCTCGGGGGCGCCGAACCGCTCGGAGATGCCGCGGCACCGAGCCACAGCAGTGAGCCGCAGCACCGAGCTGCAGCGCTCAATGGGTGCGCCGGGTCACCAGCTCGGCGAGCGCCAGCAACTCGTCGGCTGCGGACGGCTCCGGTACGGCCACGGCGAGCTGGGCCATCGCCGCCGCCATCCGCTCGCAGGACTCGCCCTGCGCCCAGCCGCGCCCGCCGGCCCCCTCGACTGCGGCCGCGCACTGCGCCAACTCATCGGACGTGAGCGGCCGTTCCAGTGCGTACAGCTCAGCGAGCCGGGCCCCCTCGCGGGTGCCGGAACCCAGCGCCCTGACCACGGGCAGCGACTTCTTGCGGGCGACCAGGTCCGCCCCGACCGGCTTGCCGGTGACCGCTGGGTCCCCCCAGATCCCGATCAGGTCGTCGATCAGCTGGAAGGCCAGGCCGATCTCGCGGCCGAAGCCGTCCATCGCCTGCGCCGCCTCCTCCGACCCGCCGCCGTACAGCGCACCCATCGCACACGCGGCGCCGAGCAGCGCGCCGGTCTTGGCCTCGGCCATCGCCAGGCACTCGGCGAGCGAGACGTCGTTGCGCGACTCGAAGGCGCAGTCGATCTGCTGGCCCTCACAGAGCTCGACCACGCAGTCGGCGAGCCGGCGGATCGAACCACGCGCGGCCGGGTGGGTGTCCCGGGCGAGCAGGCTCAACGCGAGGGAGTGCATGGCGTCGCCGGCCAGGACGGCCTCGGTGGTGCCGAACACCCGCCAGGCGGTGGGCCGGTGGCGCCGGGTCTCGTCCCGGTCGATGACGTCGTCGTGGAGCAGCGTGAAGTTGTGCACCAGCTCCACCGAGGCGGCTGCGGCGACGGCCGCGCCGGGGGTGCCACCGAGGGCCTGGGTGGCCGCGAGGACCAGCGCCGGGCGGATCGCCTTGCCGGGGGAGGCCTCGGTGGGCGTGCCGTCCGCCTCCCACCAGCCGAAGTGGTAGCCGGCGACCTTGCGCATCATGCCGGGCAGCGAGTCGACGGCGGTCCGCAGGACCGGGTCGACCAGCCCGCGGGCACGGGCGAGGATGTCCGCCGCCTCGTGGCCCTCCTTGTGGTCCCGCTCCAGCATGGAGCTCGTCATGTGTTCTCTCCCCCTGTGAGGACGCCTGTCGTGGAGTGGAATGACCTGCTGTGCCCCACGCGTCGCGGCGCGCCGCCCGGCCGGGGCGGAAATCCCCGGC
>NZ_JBEPAK010000482.1:0-1429 GCF_040298565.1 Kitasatospora sp. NPDC001539
GGAGAATCTCAATGACCGTGTCAAGCCGTCTGCCTGACTGGCGGAGCGGGGGTGAAGAGCCTCTTGTCACGCAGCATCGCCCAGAGCACGTCGACCCGGCGGCGAGCGAGGGAGAGCAGGGCCTGCGTGTGCAGCAGCCCTTCGCTTCGCTTCTTGAGGTAGTAGTCCCGGGACGGCCCGGGCCGCATCATCGCGGTCTGGGCCGACATGTAGAACAGCCAGCGCAGGCGCCGGTTGTACCGCTTGGGCCGGTGGTAGTTGCCGGTGCGGCGGCCGGAGTCCCGGGCGACCGGGGCCAGGCCGGCGTGGGAGGCCAGCCGGCCGGCATCGAGGTAGCCGGACAGGTCGCCGACGATGGCGACGAACTCGGCGCCCAGGATCGGGCCCATGCCGGGCAAGGACTCGATGATCTCGGCGCGCTCGTCGGTGCGGAAGGTCTCGCGGATTTCCCGGTCGTTGTCCTTGATCCGCTCGTCCAGTGCCAGGAGCTGGTGGGCGAGGTCGCAGACCAGCTTCGCGGCCCGCTTCTCCCCGGGCAGCTCGGCCGTCTGCGACTGCGCGGCCTCTACCGCCTTCGCGGCGACGACGTCGGCGCCGCGGACCTTGCGGCGCTCCAGCCAGGTGGTCAGCCGCTTGACGCCGATCCGCCGCAGGGCGGCCGGGGTCTGGTACTCGGTCAGCATGACGACGGGACCCTTGGCCGCGGAGTAGTCGAAGGCCCGCTCGAGGGCCGGGCAGATACCGACCAGCAGGTCCCGCAGCCGGTTGATCAGCCGCACCCGGTCCGCGATCAGGTCGGCCCGATAGTTGGTCAGCACCTGGAGCGTGCTGACCAACTCGGCAGGCGTGTTCAGCCGGGCGAAGCCCTTCGGACGCATGCGGGCCTGGTCGGCGATGACGCGGGCGTCCTTGGCGTCGGTCTTGCCCTCGCCGCGGTAGGCGCCGGACATGCGGTTGACGGTGCGGCCGGGCACGTAGACGACGTGCTGGTCGTGGGCGACCAGCAGGGCCAGCAGCAGGGTCGAGGCCCGGCCGGAGATGTCCACCGCCCACCGTACTTCGCCGGCCTTCTCCCGGGCGGTCTCGATGAGCTGGAGGATCTGGGCTTCGTCGTTGATCACCTTCGTCGAGAACAGCGTCTCGCCGTCGGCGTCGACCGCCACCGCCCAGTGGTGCCCCTTGCCGGCGTCGATGCCGACCCATATCCGCTCGTGAGCCCTGCTCAAGCCCGTCGCTCCGTTCCAACCGTGCCCAGCAATCCCAGGCCCGAAGGACACTCCGCCAACAGGTCCCTAACCGGCGATGACCGCAGTTCTCAATCAGTGGTCGAAGCGTCCCGAAGGACCGGGCGGCCATTCTCCTCGAGCCATCAACGGCAAACCACCGTCAGCCACACCCGGTCCTCCCGGACCGCTTCACATTCTTAGGG
>NZ_JBEPAK010000483.1:0-1427 GCF_040298565.1 Kitasatospora sp. NPDC001539
CTCGGTACCGGGGTACCGAGTGCCACGCCCTCCGCGGTCCGTCCGACGGGTCAGGCCTTGCGGGCCTTCACCTCGGCGGTGAGCTGCGGCAGGACCTGGAAGAGGTCGCCGACGACGCCGTAGTCGACCAGCTCGAAGATCGGGGCCTCCGGGTCCTTGTTGACGGCCACGATGGTCTTCGAGGTCTGCATGCCGGCCCGGTGCTGGATGGCGCCGGAGATGCCGTTGGCCACGTACAGCTGCGGGGAGACCTGCTTGCCGGTCTGGCCGACCTGGTTGCTGTGCGGGTACCAGCCGGCGTCGACGGCCGCGCGCGAGGCGCCGACGGCCGCGCCGAGCACGTCCGCGAGCTCCTCGACCACGCCGAAGCCCTCGGCGGCGCCGACCCCGCGGCCGCCGGAGACCACGATGGCGGCCTCGGTCAGCTCGGGACGGCCGGTGGACACGCGCGGGGTGCGCGAGGTGACCGTGGCGGCGTTGCCGGTGAACTCGACGGCCACGTTCTCGACGGCGCCGGCGGCCGGGGCGGCCTCCGGAGCGACGGCGTTCGGCTTGACCGTGATGACCGGGGCGCCCTTGGTGACCTTGGACTTCACCTGGAAGGACGCCGCGAACACCGACTGGGTGGCGACCGGACCGCCGTCGCCGGCCTCCAGGTCGACGGCGTCGGTGATGATGCCGGAGCCGAGACGCAGCGCGACGCGCGCGGCGACCTCCTTGCCCTCGCCGGAGGAGGTGACCAGCACGGCCGCGGGGGCGGCGGCCCCGGCGATCTGGGCCAGGGCGTCGACCTTCGGGACGACCAGCTGGTCGGTGAACTCGGTGCCGTCGGCGACGTACACCTTGGCGGCGCCGTACTCGGCGGCCTTGGCGGCGATGTCGGCGGCGGCGGTGCCGGCGCCGAGGACGACCGCGGACGGCTCGCCGATGCGGCGCGCCAGGGTCAGCAGTTCGAGGGCCGGCTTGCGGACCACACCGTCGGCGTGGTCCACCAGAACCAGGATCTCAGCCATGATTCGTTGCTCCTGATCGATCGTTGGATGCGCTGACGGGTGGGACTAGATGAACTTCTGGTCGGCGAGGAAGCCCGCGAGCTGCTTGCCGCCCTCGCCCTCGTCCTTGACGACCGTGCCCGCGGTGCGCGCCGGACGCGCCGCCACCGACTCGACCGCGGTCCACGCACCCGCCAGGCCGACCTCGTCCGCCTCGATGCCCAGGTCGTCCAGGTCCAGCGACTCCACCGGCTTCTTCTTCGCGGCCATGATCCCCTTGAACGAGGGGTAGCGGGCCTCACCCGACTGGTCCGTCACCGAGACCACCGCCGGCAGCGGGGCCTCCACCAGCTCGGTCGCCGCGTCACCGTCACGACGGCCCTTGACCACGCCGCCCTCGACCGACACCTCCGACAGCAGCGTCAGCTGCGGCAC
>NZ_JBEPAK010000484.1:0-1383 GCF_040298565.1 Kitasatospora sp. NPDC001539
TGGCGGTGCCGACCGGGACGGGCTGCTCGGACACGCCGAGCCGCGGGTCCTCGGCCGCGGGCGGAGCGGCCTGCCGGTGGCCGATCACCACCTGGCCCGGAAACCGGTACCCTGCCGACATGAGTGGTGACAACAGCAGTGGCCAGCCGCCGGGGCGATTCCGCCGTTTGATCAGCCGGCTGACCTCCTCGGCCGAGGAACTGGACGCCGAGGACCTGCGCCAGGAGATCGCCGCCGAGTCCGGCTGCCGGCCGATCGCCGGCTGCGCGGACCGCGAGCTCGTCACGGTCGCGGGCACGCTGCGCACGGTGACGCTCCGTCCCAGGGCCGGGGTGCCGGCGCTGGAGGCCGAACTCTTCGACGGCACCGAGGCGCTGGAGGTCGTCTGGCTCGGGCGCCGCTCGATCGCGGGCATAGAGCCGGGCCGCCGGCTGGTCGCCAGCGGCCGGATCAGCCACGCGCGCGGGCGCCGCGTGCTGTTCAACCCCCGCTATGAGCTGCGTCCGGTCGGACACGGGAGCGAAGCGTGAGCAACCACCCCGGCGGCAAGGCCGTCGCACCGGCCGTGGAGTCGGCCGCCACACCGGCCGTGGAGCCGCAGCTCGACCCGGCGGCCGCCGAGGCCGCCCGGCAGGCCGCGTCCAAGGAGGCCGCCGACACGGTGCTGCAGGCCTTCGGCGGCGTGCGCGGCATGATCGACATGACGCTGCCCGGCCTGGTCTTCATCGTCACGTACAACATCACCCACCAGGTGAGCGCCGCGGCCTGGGCCGCGCTCGGCCTGAGCGGCCTGTTCGTGGTGGTGCGGCTGGCGAAGCGGGAGACCATCCAGCACGCCTTCAGCGGCGTGTTCGGGGTGGCCCTGGGCGCCTGGATCGCGATGAAGAGCGGCAAGGCCGAGGACTTCTACCTGCCCGGCCTGCTCTGGAACGTCGGCTACTGCATCGCCCTGGCGGCCTCCGCGCTCGCGCGCTGGCCGATGATCGGGGTGATGCTCGGCCCGATCACCGGCGAGATGTTCACCTGGCGCAAGGAGAACCCCGGCCGCCTGGCCGCCTACACCAAGGCGACCTGGGCCTGGGTGGTGATCATGGGCCTCAAGCCGGTGATCCTCTTCCCGCTGTACTTCACCCACAACGTGAACCTGCTCGGCTGGCTGAAGGTCGCCCTCGGCATCCCGCCGCTGCTGCTGGCGATGTACGTCACCTGGCAGATCCTGCTGAAGGCGCCGCCGCCGATCAAGGCGCAGCTGGACGACGACCAGGACGAGGACGAGTCGGCGAAGGCGAAGTAGCCGCCCTGCGGGGCCGCCCCGTGAAGCCGGCACGGGCGGCGCCCGGTGCGTACGGCGGAGGGCCCGCACCCACCCGGGTGCGGGCCCTC
>NZ_JBEPAK010000485.1:0-1371 GCF_040298565.1 Kitasatospora sp. NPDC001539
CTAGTACTGCAACCGCACTTGATCATGGTTGACTTGGCGAGTGATTGATCTTGGGGTGGGGCAAGTCGAGGAGTGGAAGGCGGCGCTGGCGGGACTGCACGCCCGCTTCGCGTCGCGCTTCACCAGATCGGAGCCGCGTGGGCGGGCGCTGGAGTACATGGCAGGACTGATCGCCCCGCTGGAGCGCAAGAACGGGTGGTCGCTGGCGGAACGGGCCGGCGAGGGCTGCCCGGACGGGATGCAGCGCCTGCTGAACTCGGCCGACTGGGACGCCGACGCCGTCCGTGACGACGTGCGGGACTTCGTCATCGAGAGCATCGGCGACAAGAACGCGGTGCTGATCGGCGACGACACCGGCTTCCTCAAGAAGGGCACCCGCTCGGCCGGCGTCCAGCGCCAGTACACCGGCACCGCCGGCCGCACCGAAAACTGCCAGATCGGGACGTTTCTGGCCTACGCCTCGCCCAAGGGGCGGGCGTTGATCGACCGCGAGCTGTACCTGCCGACGTCCTGGACCGACGACCGTGCGCGCTGCCGGGCCGCCGGAATCGAAGACGACCTTCCGTTCGCCACGAAGATCGAGCACTTCCGGGCCATGCTCCAACGCGCCCTGGACGCGAACGTCCCGTTCGCCTGGGTGACCGCCGACGAGGCATACGGCCAGGTAAAGACCCTACGGTTCTGGCTGGAGGAACGCGGTGTGGCCCACGTACTGGCCACCAAGGTCAACGACACAGTGATCACCACCGGCGGTGGGGACGCCCGGGTGGACCAGCTCATCGCCTCTATGCCCCGGCAGGCATGGAAGCGAATGTCCTGCGGAGCCGGCGCTCACGGCCAGCGGATCTACGACTGGGCCCGGGTGCCGATCCGGATCTGCTGGGAGAACGGCTTCGGCCACTGGGTGCTCGCCCGACGCAGCGTCAGTGACCCCACAGAGATCGCCTACTACGTCTGCTACGGCCAGGCCGACACCCGGCTGACGGACCTGGCCAAGGTCGCCGGGGCGAGGTGGCAGGTGGAGGAGTGCTTCCAGGTTGCGAAGAACGAGTGCGGCCTGGACCACTACCAGGTCCGCCGCTACGAGGCCTGGTACCGGCACATCACCCTGTCCATGGCCACACTCGCCTGCCTGACCGCCGTCCGCGCACACGAGCTGTCAAAGGGGGCTCCGGATCCGGCCACGACGGCCTGATACCCCTGTCCGTCGCGGAGATCCGTCGACTCATCGGCCTGCTCCTCCACCCTCACTACCTCACCGCCGCACACCATCTGCGCTGGTCATACTGGCGACGACGTAGCCAAACCCGGGCACGCCGCAGCCACTACAAACGCCGAGGTCACACCCCATAACTGCGGTTGCAGTACTAG
>NZ_JBEPAK010000486.1:0-1323 GCF_040298565.1 Kitasatospora sp. NPDC001539
GTCCGCGGGGACGAGGACCGGCCAGTCCCTGCTGGCCGCCGCCGTGGTGCTCGCGGCGGTGTTCGGCATCGCCCAGGTCCGCCGACCCGCCGCACCGGCCGCGGCGGGCGGCGCCACCCCGGCCACCGCGCAGGTCGAGCGGAGCGCGGCCGTCTGCCCGCAGCCGTTGCAGGGCCTGACCGGCTCGACCACGCTCACCGCCTACACCCCGCCCGGCACCGGCCCGGCCTCCGGCGGCGCCGGCTGGCTCGCCGACCAGGCCGCGCCCGCCACCCCGCCGACCGCCGCGCCCTCGGCCGCACCGGCCGCGACCGCCCCCGCGAGCCCCGCCCCGGACAAGAACGCCGCGCCCGCCGACGCCAAACTGACCGTCACCAAGCCCGGCACCCCCGCCACCGGCCCGGCCACCAACGGCGACGCCGCGCCCGGCACCGCGGCCGTCGCCACCGGCGCACTCGCCCCCGGCTTCACCGTCACCCAGACCACCCTGGTCACCGAGCAGCGCGGCCTAGGCCTGTCCGGCCTGACCTGCACCCCGGCGGGCACCGGCTTCTGGTTCGCCGGGGCCAGCACCGCCGGCGACCGGGTCGACTACCTCAGCCTGGTCAACACCGAGTCCTCGGCCGCCGTGGTCGACATCAAGCTGTACGGCGACAAGGGCCTGATCGACAACGACGCCGCCAACGGCATCACCGTCGCCCCCGGCAGCTCGCAGTCCGTGCTGCTGTCCACCATCAGCAAGGGCGCCGTCACCGACCTCGCGGTGCACGTGGTGGTCCGCTCCGGGCGGGTCGGTGCCGCGCTGCACGCCGCCGACGGCAACAAGGGCGCCGACTGGATCCCCGCCTCCGCCGACCCGGCCGCCACCCAGGTGCTGCCGGGCCTGCCCGCCGACACCTCCGCGGCCCGGCTGGTGGTCTGGGCGCCGCCGGAGGACGACGCCGACCTGAAGATCCAGCTCTCCGGCAAGAACGGCTGGTTCACCCCGGCCGGCAACGAGTCGATCCACGTCAAGGCGGGCATGGTGGCCGCCGTCGACCTCGGCAAGATCACCCGCGACGAGGTCGCCGGGCTGCGGCTGTCGCCCAGCGACGACAAGCACCCCACCCCGGTCGTCGCCGGTCTGCGGGTCGACCGCGCGGGGGGCAACGGCAAGAGCGACGCGGCCTGGCTCACCGGCAGCACCCCGGTCGGCGCCCGCGCCACCGTCGCCGACAACCGGGCCGGCGCTGCCGCTCCTGGACGCGGTCCCCCGCATTCGCGGCACGACTGGCGGCCGCGCCACCGGCCTCGGCAACTCTTCGCCGACCCGGGGCTACAACT
>NZ_JBEPAK010000487.1:0-1321 GCF_040298565.1 Kitasatospora sp. NPDC001539
GCAGCCCCTCCCGCGGGGCGCTCACGGGCACGCCGTCCGGTCGCGCACGTTCCCCCGGCCCGCGCGGCCGGGGGCCTTCCGTCACCAGCTCCGGACCTGCCGGATGATCCGCCGCTTCAGCCGGACCGTCCGGCTGCCGTCGGGGAACAACCTCAGCCGGTCGAGCTCCCAGTGCCCGTACTCGGCGTGCTCGGTGAGTAGTTGGCGTGCCGCGTTGCGCGTGGTGCCGCGCGGCATGCGAAGCGACTGGTACTCGTACTCCGGCTGCCGGACCGGCTTCGGTGGGGTCAAAACGCTCCTCCTGGGAATCATCTGCGGGCAAGCCTACGGCGTGCCCCGGACACTCGGCCCGGGTATTTCCGGCCGACCTCCCGTGCGGAAGCGGCGGTTCGGCGGCTCGCTACCGGGGCGCTCACCTGACAGTCCATCAGTTCTGTTGTCCGTGGGGAGGGGATACCCGGATACCGGCGCGAGAAGCCGCACCCGGACGGCCCCGTCGGGCCGCTCGCGCGCCCTCCGCGCCCCTTCCGCGCCGGTCCCGTGAGGGGACAGAACGGGCGAGATCGGACATCGAGGCGGAAGTTGCGGTGAAATCGCGGGTGTAGACGACAACCGCTGTGCGTACCGGCACCGCGGGGAGATAGCGTCTGCACCATGTCTGATGCCGCGCAGCCCACCATTGCCGAGGTACGCGCCGCCGCTGAGGCGGTCAAGGCCGCCATCGACCGTCATCTGGAAGCGGTGTCAAGCCCGAACGCAGCGGATGATCCCGCCGTCTCCGCCGCCTACGAGCAGCTCGCTACGGCGGCCATCGCCTACGACCAGCTCCTGTACGAGGTCTACGACGAGGTCACCCCCTTCGAGATCCCCGGGGACGAGGGCCCGGGCGGCTACCACGGCCCGGAACAGCCCGAGGCGATCAGCGTGCTGATCCGCCGCGACTACCACGTGGCCGACCCCAAGCGACTGCGTGCCCAGGCCGAGCGGCTCGACGATTCGCTCACTCCCGGCGGGGTGGGCGGGGTGAACGCCGCGATCGGCGTGCTGTTCGGCGAGTACGAGCCGGACGAGATCGCCGCCCGCAGCGAGGAGTTCGGTCTGGAGGAGGCGGACTCCACGCTCTGGGTCGCGGCCGCCGAACCGACCGAGCCGGGCGAGTGGCTGCCGGAGCCCTTCGAACACGCCGATCCCCGGCTGCTGATCTGCCGGTTCGACGTGAGCGAGGTCTACGACGACGAGGACCTCGACGACTGACGCGCCCCGCAGCCGTGGCCGCGCCAACCACTACTCGCACGAGCTGCGGACGCAGTTCACCCGCTCG
>NZ_JBEPAK010000488.1:0-1318 GCF_040298565.1 Kitasatospora sp. NPDC001539
ACCCCCCCCGCCGGCCCGGGGGGGGGAGGTCGACCCCCACCCCGGACACCACGACGGCCGCCAGCTGGCCCCCTAACACGTGTCCCCCCCCCGCCCGCCCCGCGCGAACGGGCTTCGCGCGGGACGAGCGTAACCCGGGCGGGCGACGCCGGTCGGTGGTCTTCGAGGATCTCCCCGGCTCCTCGCCAGGGAGGGGCGGCCTACCGCCGCCCGGCCTTCGTCACTGCCCGAGGAGTCGGGCGAAGTCCAGTCCGAGGCTGCCGAGCACGGGCAGTGCGCCGAGGTCGGTCACGCCGGCGACCGGGATGCTGTAGCCCTGGTTCACCTCGCGGGGTGCGGCCGCCGAGGGTGCTGCAGCCGAGGGCGAGGCGAGCGCCGGGGTCAGGACGGCGCCGAGGAGCAGGGCGGCGAGTGCGGTGCGCATGGGACGGTCCTCCGGAGCGGGCGGGCTGACAGGGGTGACGGTCTGTCAACGCCCGCCGGGGAGGGGCGGTCACGCATCTTCGCTCCTTCGGATGCATTGGTAAAGCTCCCTGACTTGTGTTCATGACAACAGCGGAGAGGTCTGGACCAGGTGGAGGGGGAGCGCATAAATTCCCCTCATCCGGGCGGTCGCGGGCGAGAAGTTCCGCCGAACTGTGCTGCAGGCGCGGCGACTTATGTCTGTCATGCCCATGGCTGCCACAACGGCTCCATCGAACCGGAGGGAACGAACCATGCGCGCCATCGGCAAGAACCTCAGGATCCTCGCGGGCGCCCCGCTCGCCGCAGCCGCTCTGCTCGCCCTCACGGCCGGCTCCGCCAGCGCCGCGATACCGATCAACAAGCCCATGACCGGCAAGGCCACCTACTACAACGACGCCGGCTACGGCGCCTGCGGCACGCAGATCAACGCGGCCACCCAGATGTTGGTCGCCGTCCCGCGCAGCTGGTGGACCTCCGCCAACCCCAACAACGACCCGCTCTGCAAGGGCATCTCGGTCAAGGTGACGTACCAGGGCAAGACCATCACCGTCCCGGTGAAGGACCAGTGCCCTTCCTGCGACGCCACCCACATCGATCTCAGCCAGCCGGCGTTCGCCAGGCTGGCCCCGCTCGACAAGGGCGTCATCAACGGCCTCACCTGGCAGTTCGTCAAGGCCGGTCTGAACGGCAAGGCGGTCGAACTCTCCGAACCGGTCACCGCCTCGACCATCGGCTGAGGCCGCCCGCTACCGCGCTGCCCGCCTCCGCCTCCGCCTCCGCCCTCACCGTCGGCATGGGGAACAAGGGCCCGGCGTCGATCATGGACCGCAGCGGCGGCGAGGGCGCTCCCCAC
>NZ_JBEPAK010000489.1:0-1271 GCF_040298565.1 Kitasatospora sp. NPDC001539
GGTCGTGTCCCTTGATGTGGTGGAGCGGTCGCATGCCAACGGTCATGCGGTGGGCGGAAGTTCATCGTGGGTGGGGTAGATCTGTTCCATGCTGCCCTCGGGTAGGTAGCGGCGCGGGAAGGCGATCCATTCGTCGTGCATCTCGAAGAGCACGGCGGTGACCAGCCGCAGGAGGGCGTCGTCGTTGGGGAAAACCTGGACAACGTCGGTTCGGCGTTTGATCTCGCGGTTGATCCGCTCCAGGGGGTTGGTGGACTGGATCTTCTTCCAATGTCGTTCCGGGAAGGCGGCGAATGCGGTCAGGTCGTCCTTGGCGTCCAGCAGCATCTGCCTGACCTTGGGGAACTGCTTGCCGAGCATGTCGGCGACGGTGTCGAGTTGGGCCCGGACCGCGGCTTCGGCAGGTTGGGCGAAGATCGTGCGGATGGTCGCGGCGACCATCTCGCCGGCGTCCTTCGGGATGACCGCGAACGTGTTGCGCAGGAAGTGAACGCGGCAGCGCTGGTAGGCGGCACCGATCATGACCTTGCGGATCGCTTTGACCAGGCCCGTGTGGTGGTCGGCGATGACCAGCCGGACCCCGCCAAGGCCGCGCTCGCGCAGAGAGCGCAGGAACTCGGCCCAGAAGACCTCGGTCTCGCTGTCGCCGACCATCAGTCCCAGCACCTCGCGGCCGCCGTCCTCGGTGATGCCGGTTGCGACGACCACGGCCCGGGAGACGATCTGGTGGTTCACCCGCGCCTTGCAGTAGGTCGCGTCCAGGTAGACGTAGGGAAAGCGGGTGTGGTCGAGTGGCCGGGTCCGGAAGGCGGTGAGCTGGTCGTCCAGGTCGGCGCAGATCCTGGAGACCTCGCTCTTGGAGATGCCGGTGTCGGCGCCGAGGGCTTTGACCAGGTCGTCGACCGATCGGGTGGACACGCCCAGCACGTAGGCCTCCATGATGACCGCGTAGAGGGCTTGGTCGATGCGGCGCCGGCGCTCCAGCAGGCTGGGGAAGAAGCTGCCCGTGCGGACTTTGGGGATGGCCAGCTCCAGGTCGCCGGCCTGCGTGGTCAGGGTCTTATCGCGATGGCCGTTGCGCCAGGTCGTGCGGGACTCGGTGCGCTCGCCGGGCTCCGCGCCGATCCGGGCGGTGGCCTCGGCCTCGATCAGCTCCTGCAGGATCCGCTGAGCCAGGACCCTGATCAACTCGATTCCGTCCGCCGTACGCAGTGACTCCATGAGGCGGAGTAGGTCAGACTGGGACAAGGCCATCGCGCACCTCTCACTCA
>NZ_JBEPAK010000490.1:0-1262 GCF_040298565.1 Kitasatospora sp. NPDC001539
CGCCGGGGGTGGGGGGGGGCCTCCCGGTGGCGCCCCCCCGCCCAGTTTACCCGGGGCACCCGTTACCCGGGGTGGGTGGCGGCGGACCCGCCCGCGGGGGCGGGCCCCCCGTCACCGGCGTCCGGCCGTGTCGGCGTCCTGGTCCGCGGCCGGAGCGGCGGCGCGGCCGGCGGCGGGACCGCTTCGGGGCCGCGTGCGGGGCGCCCTCGGAACCGGTGGCGCGGTCAGCGCAGCAGGACGGAGAGGAGCTCGGCGATGGTGGGGCCGGCGTCGGCGGGGTGGCGCAGCTGCTTGCCGTCGATGACGCTGTAGTGGTTGGTACGGCCGCGGCGTTCGTGGCTGAGGTACCCGGCGGTCTCGAGGTCGGCGATGATGCGCTGGACGGCCCGCTCGGTGAGCAGGCAGCGGGCGGCGATGTCACGGACGCGGATGCCGGGGTCCCGGGCGATCTGGACGAGCACGCGGGCGTGGTTCGTCAGGAAGGTCCACTGTCGGGTGATGTCTCCGCCGTTGTCCACGGATCAAGGATAAGACCGGGACTCGCGACAGCAGAAACACGACATCATATTCGTGTAACCCTTGACAGGCGCGGAGGCGCGGCGAACAGTGGAGAGGCACTCGCCCGTGTGCTGCCACGGGGCGACACCGTGATCGGCCGGGGTTCGACGGACCCGGAGGAGCGGGTGCCCGGGCCGCTCGGCCTCCCGCGGAGATCGGAGGCAGACTGATGGCGATCTACGGCGGACGCGTCCCCTTCACCCTCGCGGGGACGCCCGCGCCCGACGGATCGGACCAGCCCTCCGCGCCGGAGCCCGGGGACCGCCCCGGGCTGCGGATCACCACGCTGGACCTACCGGGCCGGGCCCGCGTGGTGCGCCTGGACGGCGAGGCCGACATGGAGCAGCGCGGCGCGCTCGACGCCGCCCTCGCCGCGGCGGTCGAGGACGCCCCGCCGCGCCTGGTCGTCGACCTCGCCCGCCTGGACTTCTGCGACTCGGCCGGCCTCAACGCCCTGCTCAAGGTCCGGCGCGAGGCGGCGGGGATCCCGGTCGCGCTGGCGGCCCCCGGGCCCCAGATGAGGCGGCTGCTCGAGATCACCGGGGCCGAGCAGGTCTTCACCGTGTGCGACAGCGTCCGCAGGGCCCTCGCGGCGGACGGCGGCGGGGGCACCGCGAACGGCTGGGTGGACGGCTCCGCAGGCGGCTCGGCCGCCGGCTGCGCGAGCGGCGGCCCCGGCGGCTGAGCAGGCTCACGCCGGGAAG
>NZ_JBEPAK010000491.1:0-1247 GCF_040298565.1 Kitasatospora sp. NPDC001539
CCCGCCGCTGCCGGCCCCGGCAGCGGCCGGATGGGGAACGGGTTGCAGCCCCGCGCTTCGGCCCGGTCCGTGGGCGCGGGCCCGGCGGGGGCGGGGATATGCCCGGGGGTGCGGCCGTCGCGGCGTCCGGCCGCTGAGGGTGGTCAGCTCTCGGCCAGCAGCGGGGCGAAGACCGCGAACCACAGGGCCGCGAAGGTGGCCACCGTCATCACGGGTACGAAGAACCGGGTCTCCAGCTTCCCGCCGGTCCGCCGGATCAGCACCAGTTCGAAGCGCCTGCGGTACGGCCAGAGCAGGGGCGCGCCCCGGCGGGTGAGGCAGTCGCCGAGCAGGTGGGTGAGCGCCCCGAGGCCGACGGTGTACGGCAGCCAGGCGGCGATGTCGGCGAACCGCGCGGCCACCGTCGCCGTCCCCGCGCCGGCCAGGCCGACGGAGGTCAGCCAGGCCGTCGGTCCGTGGCCGGGCGGGTGCAGGTGCAGGGCCCGCACCGCGAGCGCGAGGAGGACGAAGGTCGTGCCGAGGGTGAAGCCCTCGCCGAGGCGGGTGACTCCCGCCCAGGTGCCCCAGCTCGTGAGCGCCGCGAACACCAGGGAGTGGGTGGCGTGGCGGTGGCCCCCGCACAGCCGGGCCACCAGGCGGCACAGGCCCCTCGACAGGGGGCCCAGCAGGTGGGCGGGTGTCGCGTCGTGGTGGTCGAGGTCGGGCAGTAGCGCGGCCCCGGCGCACAGCAGCGTGCCGATCAGGACCTCGCCCGGCCGCGGTGTCGTGCCGAACAGTGCCTGCGGCAGGACCGGCGCCGTCGCGGCGTAGACCAGTGCTCCGCTGATCGCGTGTGACTGGCCCAGCATGACGCCCCCCTGCCCTCCCTTTCGGCCGCCCCCTCCGGACGCCGCCCGCCCGGCACCGGGCCGGGCGGAGATCCGTCTGCTACCCCGCGCCTGCCCGCCCATTCCCGCCGCTCCGGGGAGCGGGGGTCGGCCGGCGCCGGGAGGCCGGTCTCGGCGGTAACTAGCCTGAAGATGACCGGCGTTGGCGCGTGGGACGGCCGGTCACCGCTGTCCGCGCGCCGTCGAAGGCGCGCCGTCGAGGGCACGCCCCCGGGGCGGCCGGAGCCGTCCTGCGCGCGGCGGGCAGGACGGCCCGGATCCGGAGCGGGTCAGTAATCCGGTCGCCTTCCGGCGACACCCTGTGTGCGTGAAAATCGGTCTGTGGTCGTCTGGCCGACGTCGTGTCGCCTTGGCGCGTTC
>NZ_JBEPAK010000492.1:0-1226 GCF_040298565.1 Kitasatospora sp. NPDC001539
AGGAGGCCGGAACGACGGCCGACCGGGATGCCGGCGTCCCCCGCCGGTGATTTTGGCGCGATCTCACCCACTGCGGTTCGGGGGCCCGGACGTCAGACGGGCTGGTTGCCGTGCTTGCGGCGCGGCAGCTCCGCGTGCTTGGAGCGGAGCACCGACAGCGAGCGGATCAGCACCCGGCGGGTCTCGGCCGGGTCGATGACGTCGTCCACCAGGCCGCGTTCGGCCGCGTAGTAGGGGTGCATCAGCTCCTCGCGGTACTCCTGGATCAGCAGGTCCCGCGTCGTCACCGGGTCGGTGGAGCCGGCGATCTCCCGGCGGAAGATCACGCTCACCGCGCCCTCCGCGCCCATCACCGCGATCTCGTTGGTCGGCCACGCGAAGGACAGGTCGGCGCCGACCGAGCGGGAGTCCATCACGATGTAGGCGCCGCCGTACGCCTTGCGCAGGATCAGCTGGATCCGCGGCACCGTGGCGTTGCAGTACGCGTACAGCAGCTTGGCGCCGTGCCGGATGATGCCGCCGTGCTCCTGGTCCACGCCCGGCAGGAAGCCGGGGACGTCCAGCATGGTGACCAGCGGGATGTTGAAGGCGTCGCACATCTGGACGAAGCGCGCGGCCTTCTCGGAGGAGTGGATGTCCAGCACCCCGGCCAGCGACTGCGGCTGGTTGGCGACGATGCCGACGACCGAGCCGTTCAACCTGGTCAGCGCGCAGATCACGCTGTTCGCCCAGCGCTCCTGGAGCTCCAGGTACTCGCCGTCGTCGGCGATCGCCGCGACCACCCGGCGCATGTCGTACGGCTGGTTGCCGTTGACCGGCACCAGGTCGAGCAGTTCCTCGCAGCGCCGGTCGGCCGGGTCCGCGGTGGGCTCGACCGGCGGCAGCTCCATGTTGTTCTGCGGCAGCAGCGAGAGCAGGTAGCGGACCTCCTCCAGGCAGGTCCGCTCGTCGTCGTACGCGAAGTGCGCCACCCCGGACACCTCGGCGTGCACGTCCGCGCCGCCCAGGCCGTTCTGGCTCACCTTCTCCCCGGTCACCGCCTGGACGACGTCCGGGCCGGTGATGAACATCTGCGAGGTCTCCCGGACCATGAACACGAAGTCCGTCAGCGCCGGCGAGTACGCGGCGCCCCCGGCGCACGGGCCGAGCATCACCGAGATCTGCGGGATCACGCCGGAGGCCCTGGTGTTGCGCTGGAAGATGCCGCCGTAGCCGGCCAGGGCGGT
>NZ_JBEPAK010000493.1:0-1218 GCF_040298565.1 Kitasatospora sp. NPDC001539
CTGCTGGCCCACGAGCCGACGGTCGCCGAGCCGACCGAGCCGAAGCAGCTGCCGCCGTCCTCCGGCAAGGGCCGCGAGGTCGCCTTCGAGCGGCCCGGGCTCCCCCTCGCCCGGGGCACTGCCACGTCCAGACCGCTACTTCCTGAGCGTCCACACCGGGGCGGCCGCGATCGCCCGCATCTGGTCGTTGCTCAGCACCGGGGCCTTGCGGGTCGCCGGCGTCTTCTGGGTGCCGCTGTTGAACGAGCTGATCACCACCCGCAGACCGTCCGGGTGCAGGGTGTCCACGGTCCACATGCCCGGGTTGCCGCCCTCCTTGCGGACCACCACCTTGGTGCCGTCCGCCAGCGTCTCGGCATCGCCGAACAGGCTCCCCGCGCCCTGCCCGCGGTCGTGGCTCCAGTCCTGCACGTTGAGCTGCACCAGGGACTTGCCCTGGCCGTCGTCGAGCACGAAGTCGGCGAAGCCGAAGCCGTCGCCGCCGGTCTCCGTCTCGGTCAGCCCGCTCGGCAGCAGCCCGGCGGTGATCCGCAGGATCTCCTGCGCGCTGTACCCCGTGCCGGTGCCCGGCAGCCTGACCGGCTGCGGCTCCGGGATCGCGGCGACGACCCGGTCCCAGGACCTGTCGGTGACGATCGCCCTGAGCTGGTCCGGCGACAGCGGCGGGGCCGGCCGGCTGACCGGCGCGTCCTTCTCGGCCGGCGCGTTCCACTCGGACAGCTCGATCTGCCGGCCGTCCTGACCGACCAGCTTGGCGCTCCACCACTTGGTGGGGACGTGCTTGTCCGGGTACTCGTAGCCCTGGAAGACGGTCAGCGAACCGCCGCCCGGCAGGCTGCCGGTGGTGCAGGCGTCGTACGGCACCAGCTTCCGGTCCGGGCAGGTGTTCTGCGCCCGGTTGGGGTCGTTCGGCGCCAGGCGGGTGAGCGAGAGGCTCATCGCGGCCTTGCCGCTGCCGTCGTCGAAGACCAGGGTGGCGCCCGGGTTGCCCCCGCCTCCACCCGGTTCGCCGGAGCCCGACCCGGTGCCGGTGCCCGTGCCGTCGGTGACCTCGCCCTTGGGCAGCAGTGCCTGGAAGGCGGCCAGCACCTCGGGCCCGGTGACCGCCTTGGCGCCGGGCGTGGCCGCCGGGGCCGAGGCCGGGGCCGCGCTCGCGCCGGAACCCGCCGCGCGGGACGCCGCACCGCCGGCGGCGGCGGCCACCGCGGCCGTGCCGCC
>NZ_JBEPAK010000494.1:0-1193 GCF_040298565.1 Kitasatospora sp. NPDC001539
CCTAGTGAGCTGGTTCGGAGTTGGTGCGTCGCCTCATGAGTTGCCGTGCGTACCGACTTCCGGCGAACGGCTGCGGCCGGGGCCATGAGCGCGGTGTTCTGGGGTACGTGGGTGACAGCAGGCTGATGCCGCTTGTGCTCTCCATGGCGGAGCGGCAGGTGTTGCAGGGCTGGGTGAAACGTCGGACGACCGCGCAGGGGCTGGCTCTGCGGGCGCGGATCGTCCTGGCGTGTGCGGAGGGTGGCAGCAATCTCGCAGTGGCCTCCCGGCTGGGCGTGAACCGCGGGACCGTGACGAAGTGGCGGGCCCGTTTCCTGCGCGAGCGGTTGGACGGCCTGTGCGACGAGCCGCGCCCCGGGGTCCCGCGCACCATCACCGATGCCCAGGTGGAGGAGGTGGTCGTGCGGACCCTGGAGGAGGTTCCGGAGGGCGGCACACACTGGTCCAAACGCGAGCTGGCGAGGAAGGTCGGCATCTCGCCGTCCAGCGTGCTGCGGATCTGGCACGCCTTCGGGCTGCAGCCCTGGCGCACGGAGGTGTTCAAAGTCTCCCCGGACCCGCTGCTGATCCACAAGGTCCGGGACGTCGTGGGCCTCTACCTGGCGCCGCCGGCGAACGCGGTGGTGTTCGCGGTCGACGAGAAGCCACAGATCCAGGCGCTGGAGCGGACGGCCCCGGTGCTGCCGATGCTGCCCGGAGTGCCCGAGCGCCGCAGTTTCGACTACGTCCGCCACGGCACCATCGACCTGTTCGCGGCCCTGGACATCGCGACCGGGAAGGTGATCGGGAAGCTGTCGGCCCAGCACCGGGCGGTGGACTTCCGGGACTTCCTCGACGAGATCGACCGCCAGACCGAGCCCGGTCTGGCGGTCCACGTGATCTGCGACAACCTCTCGGCCCACAAAGCGCCCGTGGTGCACCGCTGGCTGCTGGCGCATCCTCGCTTCCAGCTGCACTTCACACCGACGTACTCGTCGTGGATCAACCAGGTCGAGCGGTGGTTCGCCGAACTGGAAAGGCGCTGCCTCGAACGCGGCGTTCACTGCTCGCTGGACGACCTCAAGGCCAGCCTTGAGAACTGGATCAAGGTCTGGAACGAGAGCGCCAAGCCGTTCAAGTGGACCAAGACCGCCGACCAGATCATCGATCGGATCTGCCGCTACTGCTCACGCATCTCCGAACCAGCTCACTAG
>NZ_JBEPAK010000495.1:0-1189 GCF_040298565.1 Kitasatospora sp. NPDC001539
GGGCACCGGCCCGCCGCCGGCGCCCCACCCCCGTTCGCGGTCCGCGGCGGGTCGGCCGCCCCGAGCCCGGCCCCCGCCGCCGGGGCGCTCCGGTCCGTTCCACCCGGCCGCGCTGGCAGAATTGGTCCGTGATCGACGCACGACGGCTGCGGACCCTGCGGGCCGTGGCGGACCACCGCACCGTGACCGCCGCGGCGGCGGCCCTCTACCTGACCCCCTCCGCGGTCTCCCAGCAGCTGGCCGCCCTGGAGCAGGAGACCGGCCACCACCTGCTGGCCCGCGAGGGACGGGGCGTGCGGCTGACCGCCGCCGGGGAGATCCTGCTCGGCCACGCCGACGCCGTGCTGGCCCAGTTGGAGCGCGCCGAGGCCGACCTCGCCGCGTACAGCGCTGGCATCGCGGGCGAGGTCACCGTCG
The DNA here is from genome assembly GCF_040298565.1 of Kitasatospora sp. NPDC001539. Taxonomy (NCBI): domain Bacteria; kingdom Bacillati; phylum Actinomycetota; class Actinomycetes; order Kitasatosporales; family Streptomycetaceae; genus Kitasatospora; species Kitasatospora sp. NPDC001539. The sequence goes on from NZ_JBEPAK010000495.1 coordinate 418, forward strand.
CGTCGTTCGCCACCGGCATCTCGCACGTGCTCGCCCCCGCGATCGGCCTGCTCGCCGAGCGCGCGCCCGGGGTGCGGCTCAAGGTGCTGGACGCCGAGGGGGACGCCAGCCTGCCGATGGTGCTGGACGGTCGCGCCGACCTCGCGGTCGCCGTCGAGTACCGGGGCGCCCCGCGCGCCGACGACGCCCGGCTGACCAGGGTCCCGCTGTACGCCGAGCCCTTCGAGGCCGTCCTGCCGCTGGCCCACCCGCTGGCCGCCGAGGAGGGGCCGCTCGCCGTCGCCGCGCTGGCCGACGAGCCCTGGATCGGCCCCTACCCGGGCAACCCCTGCCACGACGTGGTGCTGCTGGCCTGCGAGCACGCCGGCTTCCAGCCCCGGCTGCTGCACTCCTCCGACGACTTCCGCGCCGTGGTGGCGCTCGCCTCGGCCGGCTCCGGTGTCGCCCTGGTGCCCCGGTCGGCACTGCGCGGCGTGGACCTGGCCCGGGTCGCCGTGCGGCCGGTGGACAGCGATCTCGCCACCCGGCGCGTCTTCGCGGCCGTCCGGGCGGGCGCCGACGGGCACCCGCTGATCCGCCCGGTGCTGGACAGCCTCGCCCGGGCGGCCGCCGCCGGGGCGTAGGGCGGGGCGGCGCCCGGCCTCCGCTGCCCGGCCCGCGCGGCCGGGCCCTAGGGTCAATGCTGGTGACTTTAGGTTGTGTCGCGCGGGGTGACGGTTGGTGTTGCTGGTTGTGGTGGTGGCCAGTTGTGGTGCTGGGCGCGCTTGAGGGG
>NZ_JBEPAK010000496.1:0-1175 GCF_040298565.1 Kitasatospora sp. NPDC001539
CGGGTCAGTAATCCGGTCGCCTTCCGGCGACACCCTGTGTGCGTGAAAATCGGTCTGTGGTCGTCTGGCCGACGTCGTGTCGCCTTGGCGCGTTCCGAGCCCGTGGGTCAGTAGGACGCTGGGGGTCCACCGACAGGCACCCGGATGTGTTGCTTCGAGCACGTGAATCAGACTCTTTCGCCTGCCGGACCCCCGCCGGACGGTCACGCGCTCGCGGCCGACGACTGGAGGGGGTGCCGACGGGATGGAAGTGATCCACGAACGCTGCGCGGGGATCGACATCAGCAAGGTCGACGTGAAGGTTTGTGTCCGCATACCCACCAGCGGCAACCGGCGCCGTGGCGAGGTACGCACCTTTCCCGCGGTGACCTCCGGGCTGCTGGCCATGCGGGACTGGCTGCTCGCCGAAGGCGTCACCGTGGTCGGCATGGAAGCCACCGGCGTGTACTGGAAGCCGGTGTTCTACCTGCTGGAGCACGACATGGAGTGCTGGCTCCTCAACGCCCGCCACATGAAGTCGGTGCCCGGCCGCAAGACCGACGTAAAGGACTCCGAGTGGATCGCAAGGCTCGTCGAACACGGCCTGGTCCGCCCCTCGTTCGTCCCCCCGGAGCCGATCCGGCAGCTGCGGGACGTCACCCGCTACCGCACCGAGATCGTGCGCGAGCGCACCCGTGAGACCCAGCGGCTGGAGAAGCTGCTGGAGGACACCGGGATCAAGCTCTCCAGCACCGTCTCCAACATCCTGGGCGTCTCCGGCCGCGCGATGCTGGAGGCTCTGATCGCCGGCGAGCGCGACCCGCACGTCCTGGCCGGCCTGGCCAAGGGCAGCATGCGGCGCAGGACCGACGCTCTCGTTGAGGCACTGACCGGCAACTTCACCGGCCACCACGCCTTCCTGGCCCGGGCGATGCTCGACCGGATCGACGCCTGCACCGCCACCGAGACCCGCTTGAGCGAGCACATCGAGGTGATGCTGCGGCCCTTTCGCCGCCACATCGAACTCCTGATCACCGTCCCCGGGATCGAGTCCCGGGCGGCGCAGGTGATCCTCGCCGAGATCGGCGCCGACATCACGCGCTTTCCCACGGCGGCCGACCTGGCCTCGTGGGCCGGCGTCTGCCCCGGCAACCACCAGTCCGGCGGGCGCAGTGGCAGCGGCAAGACCCGGCACG
>NZ_JBEPAK010000497.1:0-1163 GCF_040298565.1 Kitasatospora sp. NPDC001539
TCCGTCGGGTCGTCACCGACGGTGTCCAGGGTGAACGGAAGCGCGTCGGGGTCCGCGTCCTCCGGCGGTTCGGTGGACAGCTGGTCGGCGTGCGCCCCCGGCACGGCACAACCGTTCGGAGAGAGAAGCCGTGTCCGCTGAATTCCCGTACGTTCGCCCCCGCCGGCTCCGCCAGAGTCCGGCGATGCGCCGGCTGGTCGCCGAGACCCGGCTGCACCCGGCGGAGCTGATCCTGCCCGCCTTCGTCAGCGAGGGCATCACCGAGCCGAAGCCGATCGCCGCCATGCCCGGCGTCGTCCAGCACACCCGGGACTCGCTGCGGAAGGCCGCGGTGGAGGCCGCCGAGGCCGGGGTGGGCGGCATCATGCTGTTCGGCCTGCCCGAGGTGAAGGACGCCGTCGGTTCCGAGGGCACCAACCCGGACGGGATCCTCCAGCAGGCCATCCGGGACGTGGTGGCGGAGGTCGGCGACCAGCTGATCGTCATGTCGGACCTCTGCCTGGACGAGTTCACCGACCACGGCCACTGCGGCGTGCTGGCCGAGGACGGCAGCGTGGACAACGACGCGACCCTGGCCCGCTACGCCGAGATGGCCGTGGTCCAGGCCGAGGCCGGTGTCCACCTGGTCGGCCCCTCCGGGATGATGGACGGTCAGATCGGCGTCATCCGGCGGGCGTTGGACGAGGCGGGCCACCAGGGCGTCGGCATCCTCGCCTACACGGCCAAGTACGCGTCCGCGCTGTACGGGCCGTTCCGCGAGGCGGTCAACTCCTCGCTCAAGGGCGACCGCAAGTCCTACCAGCAGGACCCGGCGAACGCCCGCGAGGCCCTGCGCGAGCTGGAGCTGGACCTCGCCGAGGGCGCGGACCTGGTGATGGTCAAGCCGGCGATGCTGTACCTGGACATCGTCCGGCGGGTCGCCGACGCGTCGCCGGTGCCGGTGGCCGCGTACCAGATCTCCGGCGAGTACTCGATGGTGGAGGCCGCCGCCGCCAACGGCTGGATCGAGCGGGAGCGCACCATCCTGGAGACGCTCACCTCGATCCGCCGGGCCGGCGCCGAGCAGATCCTCACCTACTGGGCGGTCGAGGCCGCCCGGATGCTCAGCTAGCGCGCGCTTCCGGACGGAACGGAAGGCCGGGCCCCCTGGGAGGGGGCCCCGC
>NZ_JBEPAK010000498.1:0-1157 GCF_040298565.1 Kitasatospora sp. NPDC001539
CCGCCCTCCCGCTCTCCCGCCCCCCGGCCGGGCCGCGGCGGCGAGTACGCCGATCCGGCCCCACGGCAGCGCGCGAGCCGGACGCCGACCGGCCCGCCGACCGCGGCCGGGGTGCCGTGCACCGCTGCGGCGGACACCGCCCGCGACCAGCGGCCCAGCCCGCCGGCGCCCGCCGCCGGCCGGAGCGTCCCGGCCCCGAGCGCCATCGGCACACCCGCGCCCGACTTCCACATTCTGTTGAAACGCCCCTTGACGCCCTGACGGGCCCGACTCTACCGTGCTTCCACATACAGAAACCGTTCTTCCGTATGGTGGAATTCAGGAGATGAGCCCTCCGAGCCACTGCGGGCCGACGCAGGAGAGACCCGATGCCTCGTATGACAGCCGCCCGCGCGGCCGTGGAGATCCTCAAGCTCGAAGGCGTTGAGGTCGCCTTCGGCGTGCCGGGCGCCGCCATCAACCCCTTCTACGCCGCGCTCAAGGCCTCCGGCGGGATCCGGCACACCCTGGCCCGGCACGTCGAGGGCGCCTCCCACATGGCCGAGGGCTACACCCGCGCCAAGGCCGGCAACATCGGCGTGTGCATCGGCACCTCGGGCCCGGCCGGCACCGACATGATCACCGGCCTGTACTCGGCCATCGCCGACTCCATCCCGATCCTGTGCATCACCGGCCAGGCGCCCGTCGCCCGGCTGCACAAGGAGGACTTCCAGGCCGTCGACATCGCCTCGATCGCCAAGCCCGTCACCAAGGCCGCCACCACCGTCCTGGAGGCCGCGCAGGTCCCGGGCGTGTTCCAGCAGGCCTTCCACCTGATGCGCTCCGGCCGCCCCGGCCCGGTCCTGATCGACCTGCCGATCGACGTCCAGCTGACCGAGATCGACTTCGACCCGGAGGCGTACCAGCCGCTGCCGGTCTACAAGCCGGCCGCCAACCGGATCCAGATCGCGAAGGCCCTCGCGCTGCTCCAGGAGTCCGAGCGCCCGCTGATCGTCGCCGGCGGCGGCGTCATCAACGCCGACGCCTCCGACCTGCTGCTGGAGTTCGCCGAGCTGACCGGCGTCCCCGTCGTCCCGACCCTGATGGGCTGGCGGAGCTTCTCGCCGATCTTGCCCTTCACCTCGTCGGCGCGGGCGACGAGTTCGTCGAAGGAGCCG
>NZ_JBEPAK010000499.1:0-1097 GCF_040298565.1 Kitasatospora sp. NPDC001539
GGTGGAGCACCGCGACAGCCTCCTGACCGAGGAGGAGCGCGCCGCCGGCGCAAACGCGCCCGCTCTGAACTCCAAATATCTTAGGCTGGTATTCCCATTAATACCTTGATTTCAGTAGACACCGAAAAGCCGAAGAGCGTTCCATTTCTTCGGTTCTTTTTATATATTCCTCGAATGATCTCCATGCCCTTAATCGTGGAAGAGGCTGTACGGAGACTTTGATAAAATTTATTCCGTCGTTTAATAGGTCGATGGTCTTGTTCTATTAAATTGTTAAGATACTTCACAGTTCGGTGCTCTGTCTTAGGATATAAACCCACACTCTGTAACTTTCTAAAGGCGGAGCCAAGAGAAGGTGCTTTATCGGTCACAATTGCTTTCGGCTCACCAAACTGTTTATGGAGTCGTTTTAAGAAAGCATAGGCTGCTTGCGTATCCCGTTTCTTTCGTAACCAGATGTCTAAAGTCAATCCATCCGCATCAATTGCACTGTACAGATAATGCCATTTGCCTTTGATTTTGATATAGGTTTCGTCCATTTTCCATGAATAGAAGGATTGTCTATTTTTCTTCTTCCAAAGATAATAGAGGACTTTGCTGTACTCTTGCACCCAACGATAAATCGTAGTATGACAAACATTTATTCCACGATCATATAACAATTCCTGAACTTCACGATAGCTTAGATTGTAACGCAGGTAGTAACCAACAGCGACAATAATGACGTCTTTTTTGAATTGTTTGCCTTTAAAATGATTCATTACTCTGTCCTCTCTGTCTTTTTTCTCAATTTTACACTAAAATAGATTTTTTGGAAAACTTTGCAACAGAACCCCTAAAACCATGGATGAACGAACAAAAAATCTCTCGTATTTTGTTTGTTCATCCACTAAAAATATGCGAACAGTATGGCTTCATTCAATCCTGTTCTTACAAGTCAAAAGCATCGAATCGTCCTTGGACGATTCAACAAAAAAAGTAGTTGTTTTTGGACGACTACTAAGTTCTAAACATTCATTACCCAAAATCAATTTGGTCTAACATCGTTTCTCGACTAGCTTGATCTAATCCAAGATACGTTAAGGTCATGGCTTCAC
>NZ_JBEPAK010000500.1:0-1061 GCF_040298565.1 Kitasatospora sp. NPDC001539
GCGCCGTCACGCACCCGGCCGGGCCGCTCGGACTCCGCCGGCCGGTCGGTCCGCGCTGGATCGGTCGCCGGCGGGTCGGCCCGCCGGCGGTCAGTCCACCGTCACCGCGAAGTCGGTGTGCCAGTCCGGCGAGGGGCAGTCCTCCTGCCCGGACACGTCCAGCGTGCCGCCCGGCAGCACCTGCCCGGCGACCGCCGAGGGGTCGATCACCACGGCCGGGTCGATGAAGACCGCGTCGTGGTAGCGCGGCCCCTCCGGGAAGTGGCAGGTCAGCGTGCGCGGGCCGGTGGCCGTGCAGTCGTACGGCACCGTCCCGGTCAGCGTGGTGTGCTCGGGCACGGTGATCCGCACGTCGATCGGGTGCCGCGAGTACGCCGGGCCGGCGTTGTACACCCACAGCGGCAGGTCGACGGTCGCCCCGGGCTTGCCGGTGAGGTCGCCCGGCTGCGGAACGGGGTGCCCGGCCTCCCAGGCGGAGGAGGCGCCGACCATGAAGTGCGCCTCGGTGTCCGCGGTGGTGAGGCTGTACGGGGTGGTGCGGCCGGACCGGTCCGGGTCACCCGGGTAGAACACCTGCACGTCGCCGTTGACGGTGACGAAGGAGAAGGTGCTCGGCGAGACCTCCAGCGACAGCCGCTCGACGGAGGTCGACCCGGGCGCCAGCCCCGCCGGGACCTGGTACGAGCTGCCGGTGCCGAAGTAGGTCAGGGTGACCGGCGGGTCGGCCGAGCGGACCACCCCCGGCGACGGGAAGTGGACGACCACCAGGGTGTCGTCGGTCGTCGTCGCCGGCCCCCGGTTGGTGACCTTCACCTCCAGGATCCCGTCCTCGCCCGGGACCACCGGGTCCTGCGGCGGGCAGAGTTCGACGGACAGCTGCGCGGTCGCCGGCGGCGCCGCGAGCGGGGCGGTGGCGGCCTGGGCCGGCCACGCCGTGAGGAGCACGGAGATCGCGGCCAGGGCGGCCGTCCGCAGAGTTCGCATCATGACCATCACGGTCGCCCGGGCCACTACCCGCGGCAAGCGGGCGGCTGCCGTCCGTAGGATCCCGGACGGCAGCC
>NZ_JBEPAK010000501.1:0-1041 GCF_040298565.1 Kitasatospora sp. NPDC001539
GGCAGTTCTTCCTCGGCGTGCTCCAGCCAGGGACCTCGGTGGGTGAGCCGGGGGTGCATCCGGTCCCAGGCCATCGCCTCGGCCTTGCCGTAGCGGGTGGTGCCCGTAGCCGTGGTGACGTCGGGCTGGTGCCAGCTTTCGGGCTTGGCGAAAGTGAGGACGCCGCCGTGTCGGCGGGGCCTCCCGCCCTTCGGCCCGGGGCGGGCCGGGCCCGGATCGCGGAGCATGACCCGGTCCGAGCGAAGCCGTCCGACCAGCACGACCGGCAGGTCGGCCAAGGCATGGGAGAGGTAGGCGACGTCATAGCCGGAGTCCATGACGACCAGCATCTGTGGATCGTCCGGCGCCCACTGTCCGGCCCGGATCAACCGCTCGATGACGTCACGTAGTTGGATGGCGGTCACGAGCGTTGCGTCGTCCGCGGGGCCCAGCCGCACGGCGTCCAGCAGTGCAACCCAGGAGGTGCGTCCGGCTTCCAGAGCGGCGACGAAAGAGTAGGGCCAACCAGGGACGAGCTGGTCGCGGCTGCGATCGCCGCGTCCATAGACGTGGCAGAAGAGACGGTTGTTGCTGGTGGGGGCATCGGGCCGCAGCCAGTTGGACACGTCGACGGCCAGCATGATCCGCCCGTCCGCCGCCTTCGGCAGCGGCAGCTCGGCCAGGGCCCGGCGCAGGCGTGTCGGCTCCAGCCAGCCACGGTCCAGCGCCGCATACAAGGCGCCGTGCCCGCGCCGGTGCTCGACGGCCAGCGACAGCTCGACCAGAGTCTTGACCGGGCCGTCCGCGCACAGCACTGCATCCGTGAGCTCGAACAACGCATCCGCACGGGCGTACAGACAGTCATAGAACTCGACCCGAAAGCGGGACAGGACGTCCAATGCCCCGCTCGCAGGCACGTTGGCTGGAAGACTCATAAACAGCGGCCGTTCCCTCGTACTTCGTGACTCGACATCTCGAAGCGTGGGGAACGGCCGCGTCGTATGCTCCCCGATCCCGGAGATCTCAGCAGGTCGAGTGACCCTCGAGGTTAAACAACAAGCT
>NZ_JBEPAK010000502.1:0-1031 GCF_040298565.1 Kitasatospora sp. NPDC001539
GGGCGAAGCTGAGAACTTAAGCGCCAGTAAACGGCGGTGGTAACTATAACCATCCTAAGGTAGCGAAATTCCTTGTCGGGTAAGTTCCGACCTGCACGAATGGCGTAACGACTTCTCGACTGTCTCAACCATAGGCCCGGTGAAATTGCATTACGAGTAAAGATGCTCGTTTCGCGCAGCAGGACGGAAAGACCCCGGGACCTTTACTATAGCTTGATATTGGTGTTCGGTTCGGCTTGTGTAGGATAGGTGGGAGACTGTGAAGCGGCAACGCCAGTTGTTGTGGAGTCGTCGTTGAAATACCACTCTGGTCGTGCTGGATGTCTAACCTGGGTCCGTGATCCGGATCAGGGACAGTGTCTGGTGGGTAGTTTAACTGGGGCGGTTGCCTCCTAAAGGGTAACGGAGGCGCCCAAAGGTTCCCTCAGCCTGGTTGGCAATCAGGTGTTGAGTGTAAGTGCACAAGGGAGCTTGACTGTGAGACTGACGGGTCGAGCAGGTACGAAAGTAGGGACTAGTGATCCGGCGGTGGCTTGTGGAAGCGCCGTCGCTCAACGGATAAAAGGTACCCCGGGGATAACAGGCTGATCTTCCCCAAGAGTCCATATCGACGGGATGGTTTGGCACCTCGATGTCGGCTCGTCGCATCCTGGGGCTGGAGTAGGTCCCAAGGGTTGGGCTGTTCGCCCATTAAAGCGGTACGCGAGCTGGGTTTAGAACGTCGTGAGACAGTTCGGTCCCTATCCGCTGTGCGCGTAGGAGTGTTGAGAAGGGCTGTCCCTAGTACGAGAGGACCGGGACGGACGAACCTCTGGTGTGCCAGTTGTCCTGCCAAGGGCATGGCTGGTTGGCTACGTTCGGGAGGGATAACCGCTGAAAGCATCTAAGCGGGAAGCCTGCTTCGAGATGAGCACTCCCACCTCCTTGAGAGGGTAAGGCTCCCAGTAGACGACTGGGTTGATAGGCCGGATATGGAAGCCCTGTGAGGGGTGGAGTTGACCGGTACTAATAGGCCGAGGGCTTGTCCTCAG
>NZ_JBEPAK010000503.1:0-1004 GCF_040298565.1 Kitasatospora sp. NPDC001539
TGGCGCGGCTGCGGTCCTGCTGGGGGGTGCGGGCGACGGGGTGGCTGGTCATGGCGGGCGGCGGTTCCTGTTCCGGTCGGTGCGCGACGGGTCGACGCGGAGGCGGCCGGCGGCAAGGTCGTCTACCTGACCTTCGACGACGGCCCGAGCCCGGTGTACACCCCCCGGATCCTGTCGATCCTCAACCGCTACGGCGCGCGCGCGACCTTCTTCGAACTCGGTGAGAACGTCGCCGCCCACCCCTCGGTCACCCGGCAGGTCGCCCGCCAGGGCCACAGCGTGCAGAACCACTCCTGGTCGCACCCCGACCTGCGCCGGCTCTCGGCCGCCACCTTCAACTCCCAGGTGGGCAACACCGATCGGGCGATCCGCGCGCAGACCGGCCGCACCCCGACCTGCCTGCGTCCGCCGTACGGCGCGGTCAACGGCACGGTGCGCTCCCGGGCGGCGGGGCTGGGCAAGCAGGTGGTGCTCTGGTCGGTCGACCCGGCCGACTGGTCCCGCCCCGGGTCCGGTGCGATCCAGTCCAGGGTCCTGGGCCCCGTCCGCCCCGGTTCGGTGATCCTGCTGCACGACGGCGGCGGTGACCGCAGCCAGACCGCCGCCGCGCTCCCGGCGATCCTGTCCGGCCTCAAGGCGCGCGGGTACGGCTTCGGCCTGCTCTGCTGACCCGGCCCGCCCGAGCGGCCGTTCGCACGCCGGGTATAACTCGGCTGCGCGGCAGTCGGGTTCGTCCAGTCGCATGCGGCGCTCGGGTGCTCCCGGGCGGCCGACGGCGGGCCGTCGGGCTGACCGCAGGGCAGTACCTGGTCGATCAGCGGCTCGCCCCTCGGTGAGCCGTGCGACCGCATCCTCGGTGGCATCCTCGCCGAACTCCCGCGGCTCCGGGCCGGGGTGAGGTGCGGTCGCCTGACACCGCCCGGCCGCCTCGTGCCGGCCGCTCCCGGGCGGGGGTGGGGGGCGCGGGGGGGGGGTGGGGCAGGCCGGGGTGGTGGGGGGGTTCT